>JAHISS010000132.1 GCA_018817905.1 Nanobdellota archaeon | reverse complement strand
AGAACCGAGAATTACTGCGACAACTGCGGCTGCGATGATTATTATGAAAACAGCGTTGATGAAAAGCGTTGAGCCGCCGAAGCCTTCGCCGTAAATCATGTCAAGCATCCATTGCCATGCGCTTGTGAAATACATTACAGCTACAACAACTGCGATGGAGATTACAGCTATCAAAACATATTGGAGAGGTTTTGGCAGGCCGTCTTTCCAGAACGAGCCGATGAGAATCATTAAGACCAAAATCACCACCAAGCTGACTGCAAGGAATGGGATCATTTGAAGGATGACTCCGATTGCTTGGGCGAAAGAGATTACAATCAAGCCAACGACTAAGGCGACAATTGCGTCAATTTGTTTTTTGTCCTCGCCTAGAACTTTTGATTTTTGCAAGATTGCAAAGACAATTGTGAAAATAAGTAGGAAAGGTAAGATTGTTTCGACGAAAACCGGGTGGGACAAGATTGTCGCGCCGCCGTAGGTGAATGGTTCTGCCATGGTTAAGAATATTTGTTATAATATTTAAAGGTTGCTATGGGGTGAGGTTTTTTGGAGTCGGTTGGTCTTTAGTAAAGTTTAAAAGACTTTAACCTATGAATTTTTATGGCTTGGGAATCTTTAGCGATAGCATTAAGTTTTGAAGAAGGTTTAGATTTTGTAATCCATTTAGCATTTATACTAACTTTTCTTCTTTTTCTTTGGTATATCTTTGGGGTGAATTACAAGTCTGAAAAAGAAAGGAAGAAACATAATTGGACAGCATTCCTATATTTTTTACTTATTGTATTCATCTCCCTATTGCAAATAATGGGAATTATTTTATTTTTTCCATCTGGAGAATTATTTATAAAACCTGATAAAATTATTGGCATTCCTATTTTTATTTTGGTTTTTCTAATAGGGATTTTAATATTAAATAAAGTAGGGAAAAACAGGTTAAGAACTTAATTTGATTAGCTCCAACCACCCATCAACTTAACAAAAAATCAAAACTCCTCAACAACGCCTTCGGTTAGTTCGGGGGCTTCTGCCCTTATTGGGAGCGAACCCTTGTTGATTATTACGATGTCGCCGATTGCGCGGACGAATTGGTGAGGGATGACGACTCCGCGGGCGCCGCCGAACATTGACAAAAAGCCAGAGCCGATTTTGATTTTCCAGCCGTCGATTTTGTTTTCAGTGAGGTTGACGTCATCAACTTGGCCGAAGAAATCTCCTTCAGACGTGAAGACATTCTTTCCAACTACTTCACTTACCTTTTTTACTCTAAGCATGAATTGAATTGGAGAAAAGAGTATTTATAGTTTATGCTTGTTGGAGAGTTATTTTTGATTTTACATTGATTTTGAAAGAACACAATGTTTATATAAAATTTCTTTCTTGAAAAGGCATGGCAAATAAAGAATGGGCGCATGTTGTGGCTGCAGTGCTTTTGATGTTTGTTGTTTCGGCGATGACCTTTGTTTTGCAGGGCGAGGCTTTTCTCATGATGCAGGTTTTTGCTTTCTCGTTTGTTGTTGTTCTTGTTCCAGTGATTGCGCGGAAGGCGACAGCTTATGTTTTGGATGCGAGTGTTGAACACAGGATTTGGCATGTTTATCGCTATGGCATAAAACCAAAATGGCATTTTAAGCGCGAGATTCCGTTTGGCTTGATTTTGCCTTTGTTCTTTTCAGTGATTTCCCTTGGTATGTTGAAGATTATGACTTTTCTAACTTATGAAACGCGGGCGTTGAAGCACAGGGCTGCGAAAAGATTTGGGTTTTATTCTTATACTTCAATGACTGACTGGCACAACGGTTTGATTGGAGCTGCGGCGATTGTTGTCTTGCTTTTGATTTCTTTGATTAGTTATTTTCCTGGCTGGGAGCTGTTGACGAAAATGGCTGCTTACTATGCGTTCTGGAACATGCTGCCAATTTCTAAGTTAGACGGCACGCAGATTTTTTTCGGGAACAAGACGCTTTGGACAGTTCTTGGAGTTATTACTTTGATATTTGCGTTGTATGCGATGGTGTTGTAAAGATTTAAATAGCCTTCACTATTCGAAAAAAAATGAATTACGATACAGACGATACAGCAATCGACGCGCCACGCGGTATTTTTGCAAGAATAGCAAGATATATGGGGAATAGAACCTTAGGAAGAAATAGCATAGAGTTAAGGGGGATGTCTTTTGTAATGAGTCGGTGGCATAGCGAAAGAACGTTGGGAGCACATACTGCTGAAATACAAAAATTTGTAGATGAAAAAGTTGAGTTGGGCCAGTCGAGAGCGTATCGCTGGGCGAGTGACCAAGAACGAAAATCTTATGACGGTGTTTGGCGTAATTTTGTGTTAATGCTTGAAGCGAACCCTCCACTCCAACGATTTGCTCCTTCGAGGAAATGATTACCGAGTATGAAACTCAATAACATCTCTGTCTTTCACGACGTGGTTTAGACCGACTTTTTGGTTTGGGAATTTTGATGACGGACCAGTTACTTTAACTTCTGTAACATTTTTGGAAAAACCTTTTAGGATGCTTTCTGCAACGTGTTTTACAGTGGAATTTGGTTGGAGGACCATTGGGGTGGGGGAAGCAGGTTTGCCTGGTTCTTTCATGTAAATTCTGATGAGCCCGGTTTCTTGAAATAGTTTTGATTTTAGTTCTGGAATGTTTTCTTCGGAAAGGGTTGAAATTAGAAAGCCATCAATGCGTTTAGACTTAATCGTGGCACGGACTTTTCTTTTTTGTGTTTCATTTAACTTGTCTGCTTTGTTTACTACGATTATTTTTTTGCCTTTTGCTTTAGGGGTTTGTTTTTGAATTTTTTCTATTTCTTCGAAGCTTGTTATGACATAAATTAAGCAGTCCGAGTTGTTTGCTAAACCGATGTCGAAGTTTTCAGAGTTGAGAGATGGCTGGTCGATTATTTGGGCTTTGATTCCTTCGTGGTAAAACGTTCCTATTTCTGGATGAGTGGTTGTGAAAGGATATTCAGATATTTTTGGCTGGGCGTTTGTTAGTTTTGCTAAGAGGGCTGATTTCCCAGAGTTTGTAAAACCGATTAGGACAAATTGGAAACCTTGTTTTCTGATTCCTTTTTTCCCGCTGGATTTTTTTTGAGATTTTTCTTGTTTTTCTTTTAGTTTTTTTAATCTTGTTTTTAATTCTGCGTTGAATTTTTCGCTTGATTTGTGTTTTGGGGAAAGTTTGAGCATTTGCTCTAGGTAGAATATTTTATCGTCTGCTGACTCTGCTTCAAGGTATTTCTTTTCTGCGTCAAAAAATTCGTAACCTGCGTTGATTGGCATTTTATTTGTCGTAAACTCCGATTATGTTTACAATAATTGAAATCAATAAAGCTAACGCACTGATTAGCAAACCCTGGGTTTCTAAGGCGTTAATTTTCATTAATTCAAGTATAAAATAAATAAACACAAGGAAGTTTATAACTTGCGATAAGACAGTTAGTTTTTCTGAGAGTTTCATTTTAAGCCAGGAGTGTTCGGATTATCTGAAAAACTAAAAGTCCGACTGCTATCAAACCCAAAACCCAGGCGAGAATCTGCAGTTTTGATATCTTTTCTTTTTGTTTTGTCATATTTATTTGAAGATAACAAAGTTTATTAATTGTTTGGTTTTTTTGTGCCTATGAAACTGCAAAAAAAGAAATTGAAGAATGGAATTATGGTTGTGTGGGAAAAGAGAGATTTGCCGCTTGTGTCTTTGTCGATAACGAATCCTTTCGGCGCGGTTTATGAGACTTCGGATGTGAAAGGGATTGCGCACCTTATGGAACATTTGGTTTTTAGCGGGACGAAGACTCGGACGCATGAGGAGATTTCTAAGGAGATAGAGAAGAAGGGAGGAATT
>JAHISS010000131.1 GCA_018817905.1 Nanobdellota archaeon | reverse complement strand
TATGCTGCTGCGCGGTTAAAGCATAGAGATGTGGAGTTAGGTATCGGAGATAATGGATTTTATATTGCTGGTGAGAAGTTAGACGAGAAGAAGATTTTAGAGTTTGTTAAGAGCCAGGACTTGAAGAAAATTTTGAGTGAAGCTATTGAGCGGACTGATGTTTTGAGGAGGCGGTTTAGACATTGTGCTGGAAGAAGTTTGATGATTTTGCGTTCTTACAAGGGGCGGGAAAAGACAGCTGGAAGGCAGCAGGTTTATTCTGAGTTCTTGTATAAAGATGTTAGGAAACTAAGCGGCGAGTTTCCGATTTTACGAGAGGCGAAGCGGGAAGTTATGGAAGATTTAATGGATGTTGAAAATGCAGAACAGGTTTTGAAATGGATTGAAAATGGGAAGGTTAAATTTGAGGTTGTGAGGATTCCTATTGTTTCGCCGTTTGGATTGAGTTTGATTGTTCGAGGAAGAATGGATTTGATAAAGATGGAAGATAGGGCGAAGTTTTTGAGGAGAATGCATGAATTGCATTTAAAAGTTATTGGGAACAAAAAGGATTAAATGGGGTTATTAATTAGAAATTAAATGGTTGATAAACAGAGAGCTTACGAAAGCGAATCGATAGTGAGAAGGCGGATTGTGGAAAGCAAACCAGATGCGGCAATTTATGTTGAAAGACTTAAATTAGAGGATTGGGTTAGGGGGAGACTTTGTGCAAATGTTTTGGGATTGCCAGGTTATTCGCCTAATGAAGATTGTTATCTTACAGAGGGTAATTAATCTTAAGGGCGTTGCGGGGTTGAAATGACGAGTAGTTGTGGATGATTATTTTCCACAAGCAATTTGTTTTTATAGGGCTGTTGTTCTTTTTAATTGTGGAAAGCAATGTAATTATCGCAGATCCTGGTGGGAGGGGCTATGATTTTGCAAAGGGGATTTATCGGCATGTTTGCGAGGTTGAAGGGCGGGAGTTTCCGGTTACGTTTGCAGACATTTGGCGGACAGAGTTCCGTGATGGCGAGTACAAGTTGAGGATTTCGCATAATGTCCGGAGGAAAAAATGTTTTTATGTGCACGATCCGAACAAGGCGCCAACGCAGTGGGTTACAGATTTGCTTTTTGTGCTTGAAGCGATAAAGGATTCTTCGCCTTCTGAGATTAATGTTATTTTCCCTTACTTAAGGTTTGCGCGGCAGGACCGGAAGGACGAGTCGCGGGTTGGTGTTAACGTGAAAGCTGTTGCAGACATGGTTTCTTTTTACGCAAATCGCGGGCTGACAATTGACTTGCATGCGCCGCAGATCCAGGAGTTTTTTAACATCCCTTTTGATAATCTTTTTAGTTCGCCAGTTGTGATAAATTATTTGAAAAGGGTTCATCCGGAGTTGTTAAACAATTTGGTGGTGGTTTCTCCTGATGCTGGTGGTGGGAAACGGGTTGAATCGTTTCAGAAAAGATTGGCTAAAGACGGAATTATTTCAGAAATGGCAATTTGTTACAAACGAAGGGCAAGAGAAAATGAAGTTGAGGAAATAAAAATTATGGGCGATGTCAGGGGAAAGAACTGCTTTGTTGTTGACGACATCATTGATACTGGGGGAACTCTGATTAAAACAGGACTTGCTTTGAAAGAGCAGGGCGCGGAAAGAGTTTGTGCTTATGGCACGCATGGATTGTTTAGCGATGGAACTGGAAAGTTTGGGGTTTTTGATAAAATAATGGCGAGCGATACGCTTGTCGCAGAAAAATCAGATAATTTTGAGGTTGTTTCAATGACTGAATTGTTTGGGGAAGCTGTTTACAGGACGATTATCGGGGCAAGTTTGAGCAGTTTGTTTGAATGAGTTATTATTTGAAAATGGGGGTTTTTGGGGTGAGTGATTGGTTGGTTTTATAGGCAGGCAGCTAGGGACACTTACCTTGACGCGCCACAAGACACAATCCCAATTATGGTAAAGTCTGTGGTTAGAGCAAATAAAGTTTGGAAAAGGAATCGTGCCAAATATGGAGATGCTCCAAAGGGGAGTTTTCGAGATGTTATTGGCGGTTTGGATTTAATGCTCCGCTATATCCCCCCCGAGTTTTCTTATGTTTCTAAATAATGCTTTTGGGGTTCCATATGGGCCAAATTTACAAGATGAAGCAGAGGAAAACAGGAAAAATATGAGGGAGAGTCTCGTTGGAAACACTAATTAATTCTCAAAAGAACACATTCATTTGGGTTGGGGCTAGGCGGTTTTAACTTTCATTGTAAGGATACCAAACAGGTAATCATCTAATTATTTATTTCTAGAAAATGGGGCTGTTTACGATGAAATTAATATATTGTAACTTGACCTCGCCAGTTAACTTTAAATGAAGAAACTTTCAGTTGTTAGAAACAACTGAAAGGAGGCCTAAATTGAAATGAAAGGAAACGTAAGTTTTTCTTTTGGGCCTATTGCTTTGATAAATAAGATAGATAAAAAATTCAATTTCTTTGAGATGATATTTGGAGGGC
>JAHISS010000130.1 GCA_018817905.1 Nanobdellota archaeon | reverse complement strand
GCTTTTATATTCATATTGTTGTTTGTATTCGCCTGATTTGAATGATGTTGTATTTTTCATAACGATTAACTTTATATAAGGAAATTTATATGTAAAGTTTATCATTTAACTTTACATAAGTCAAGTTATACGCATCAAATCATCTAAAATGACACCAGGAGCTCTATTGATGCATCATCTAAAATGACACCGAAATTTATGGTAAAATATAGGGTTAACTTTTAACCTTATGAAACCATGAATATAGAAGCCAGAAAGCAATATATGGAAACATTAAGAGAAAGGTATTTCAAAGCGAGTAAAAAACAAAAAGGAGAAATTCTAAACGAGTATTGTAGAAACACAAAACAGGAAAGAAAACATGCCATCAAAAAGTTTAATTACAAAGTGAAACTGAAAAACAAAGAAGAGAGAAAAAACAGAGCTTGTTTTTATGACGGAATTGTTATAGCGGTTTTGGTTGAAATTTGGAAAATGTTTGATTATCCTTGCGGGCAAAGATTGGAAGAAATTTTAAGCGTGGAAGTTGAGAATTTGCGGGCGTGGAAAGAAATCATCTGCTCGGATGAAGTCGCGGAGAAGCTAAAGAAAATAAAATCCGCAACCATTGATCGAAGGCTTGATCATGAAAAGGAAGTTTTGAAATTGAAAGAAAAATATCGGAAGAAAAGTTCCTTTTTGCTTTCCAATATTCCGACTAAAACCAGCGCGGAGTTTGACAGAAACATTGTCGGCAACGAACAGGTTGATTTCGTGGAAAGCTGCGGCGCTTCCGCTTCGGGAGAATATGTCAATAATCTGTCTGTTTGCGATATTTTCAGCTCTTGGTGGGAAGGAGAAGCTGTTATGGGAAAGGGTCAAGGAAGAGCGCTTCTGGCTCTTGATGGAATCAGAAAACGGATGCCTTTCGCTTGGATTGAATTTCATCCCGATAACGGAACTAATCTTTTGAATTTCGCCGTCTATGCTTACGCGGAAAAAGAAGGATTAAGGCTTTCCCGTTCTCGTCCGTATCATAAGAATGACAATTGTTTCATTGAACAAAAAAACTCCACGCATATTCGGCAAGTAATCGGGTACCTCAGATATGACACGCAAGAAGAACTGGATTGTCTGAACAATCTTTATCAAAATGAATTGAGATTGTACAAGAATTTTTTTCAGCCGGTGATTAAATTAATTTCCAAAGAAAGAATAGACGGACATATTAAAAGAAAATATGATAGAGCAAAAACTCCTTATCGCCGCCTGATTGAATCCGATCAAATATCAGAGAAAGAAAAGAATTTATTAACGGCAACTTATCGCTCGCTTAACCCGGCTGAATTAAAAAGAATAATTGACAAAAAATTGGATAATCTTTACAAGATTTATCAAAAGAAAAAAGGTCAAGAAAATATCAATTTAACTTATAAACCAATTTCTTCTATAGCGTCATTTTCTGCTATGCCTCAAAAAGAGGTTTTCGGTGTCATGGTTAAATGATTTGACACGACTTGCAACCCTTGCACAACTCTTGCATTGTTATCTTGCATTGTTATTTGACAAACAAAACAAACACTTATAGCATAAAGAAAAATGAGGAGGGAATATGACTGAATTTGATATGAAAGAAGTGAAAAAAGAAGCGGAAGAAATTTTTAGAGAGATTAGGGGCGGAAACTGGGAAAAATTCGTGCGACTACAATTTTATGGATATATAAAAAAACAGGTCGGAAAAAGTCCATACAACAAAAAAAATACTGCTCTTAAAAGTGCGATAATCAACCTGCTTATTGAAAGAGGATTTATCAAAGAAAGAGGAGAAATAAAAAAGACCATACATATAGTAACAATGGATTCTTACAATATTTTTGCGGACGGAGGATATTTGGGGAAACAAGTTCATGAAGAATATGGATTTTTTTCTAGAGCAGACGCCCGAGCATATTATTCGGCCCAAAAAAAAATAAGAGAAGAACTAGGCTTGGATTGTTCAACTCTGGAAATCTACCAAGAAACAAGAATAATTTAGCTTGATGGCAAAAAAGCCATCATTTTTTTATACTCGCAGAACGAATATAAGCCGCCAGACACTAAGTGTCCAATTG
>JAHISS010000129.1 GCA_018817905.1 Nanobdellota archaeon | reverse complement strand
TTTTAAGAGAGTTTTTGGAATTGTAACAAAATTAAAATTGAATGCAAAGTTTGTGCAGGTTTGTGCGCGAATAATTTTACACAATCACAAACGATTGAGTTATTTTAATCTGATTGAGAATTAGTTTATACGCAAAGCCTCCAAACGTCTCCATCTTCTTAATAGTTAAAAATGACTCTTAAAGATTTTCCACCATGTGGCAAAGTAGATGCCTACGAGTTCGTTCGTAGCTGCGCCACCAAAGGAAGCCTAAGAGGATCAGATCCCTTAGAGTTAGCACGCCTAAGAAAAACTTACCGACATCTTGAAGAATGTGACTGTTACACCTACGCTGTTGCAGGAGCTTTCGAAGAATTCGCAATTGGAAACAGTAAATTTCCCACAAGGTTATTTCATGAAAACCTCGCTCATCTTGAAGATAGCGGAGACAGATAAAATTTAAAAACCAACTTCTACAACTATTCATTGTTATGCCTTGGTTCGAAATAGAAATTTCGAGACAGGGTGAACAACGCGAGCCCTGGTAGTTTAGTGGCTAAAACACGGCCCTGTCGCGGCCGAGTCCCGAGTTCGATTCTCGGTCAGGGCGTAAATACATTTTGGTATATCAGAGTGGTGGGTTTTCATAATCGGTTCAAGAAGCTTATAACTTCTGCCGGTTTACTACCACAATGAAGATAGATCCCTACGGCCACAAAGAAAGATACCAAAAATGGAAAGAGCGCTCAAAAGAGTGCATCAAGGACATTTCTAAATCAAGCTCTGATTTAATTCTAAGATATGTTACAGATATGGAGCATGGACTCAATGTCTCTGCAACAAGCGCGAAGGGTTCAAGGAGCTTTATAAGATTAAACACCATAAGAGAGAAGATGATCTTCTTTGCCACAAGATTCAAGGAAATCTATGAGATTGATAACATAACTAAAATAACAGAAGAGGAAGTTGTTCTATTTTTCTCAAGAATGCGAAAAGGAGAGATAAGAAGATTAGACGGGAAAGCTTATGTTGGAGTCGGCGACTATGTGAAAGGATTCAAGGCCTTCTGGCACTGGTATCAGAAAGTTAGCAAGAAAGGAGGCATTGAGATAGAGGACATCACCAACGATTTAGATTCCACAAATCCCAAACCGAAATGGGTTTATCTAGATGAAAAGCAAGTAAAAAAATTATGCGAAGTAGTTAAACCAGAGTATAGGGCCTTGCTGATGTTCATATTTGATTCAGGTATAAGATCGCCGACAGAGCTAGTCAATGTTAAAGTTTCTGATTTCTTTAGCAATTTTAAAGAAGTGCACATTAGAGAGGAGATAAGCAAAACATTTGGCAGAAGAATAAAGCTAATGCTTTGCTCTGAATTAATTAAGGAATACGTGGCTGAGAATAAACTCCAGCAGGATGATTATGTTTTTCCGATAAAACCATTTACCGTTAACAAATATCTTAAACGTGTGGCAAAGCGAGTTTTCGGAGATGTGCCAAGCCAAGCAGGTCAGAAATACTCCGATCTAACACTCTACGATTTTCGTCATATATCTTGCTGTTATTGGCTCCCCCGCTACAAGTCAGAGTCTGCTTTGAAATATCGCTTTGGATGGAAGAAGTCCGAGAAGATTCATTATTATTCAGAATTATTGGGCATGAAGGATACTATTTCCGAAGAGGATTTACTGATTGATGTTACGAAAACTGAGATCGAGAAGAGGTTGACGATGGCCGAAAGAGATAATATGTTACTTAAGGAACAGGTTAGCAATATGCAGGAGCAGATGCAGAAGATTCTTGGGGTTGTTAATGGGGTTTATGTTCAGGTTAAAGATGATTGTTAGGATACATCCTCAAAAAATACAGTTATTGTTTTTTGAGATTTATCTAATTTTTTCTTAGACTTTTTTCTACCAAGAGTTTTGTTATTAGACAATATATTCAAATATTCCTGCTTTGTGCACTTATCAAGCTCATCAATTTTATCTTTTATTTTCCCGACTCTCAAACTTTTCTTAAACATTATTTTATCGTTTGCGACAGTTCCTAGCTCAGGAATCAATTTTAAAGATGCTTTTATCAAACTAGTCATTTTTTTGTCTGGTAAGACCTTATCATTTTGCCTTTTTATAAAATCTCCAATTTTTATTTCTTTTAAATCTGATGCAGTATTACAAACCAATATTCTTTTCGCAATTTGAGCAACAAGGGCATTTTCAGGAGTTTCAGGAGTTATTAACAAAAGGCTGGGAGATGGTGAAACAACAAATCCACCAGAGCTCATCTTTTTTTCAAGAGCATTATCATTTATATGGGTTCCTTCTTTTTTTTCAATTCTATAGTCTGAACTTCCAGGAATCTTATCCACTGTCCAAAGAACAATGTTTGTTTCAAAATCTGGATAATTTTTCACAATTGCTATATTCTTCAAAGTTTTCGATACGAGTTCCTCATTTTTATAGCAAACAACTAATATTTCATTCTGTAAATTTCCTGGATTTAATGTTTCCAGAAATCTATTATTATTTCCATAAAAAAGCAATTGCTCTATAAGCCTAGAATCTCCATCGTCACAATAGGATTTACATTCTACGGTCATACTAGTTTTTTTAGATTCATTTTTTAAAAAACCATCAGATGGCTTGAATCCTTTGCCAAAAATTGTCTCAAATTCTTCTTCAATTTTATTTATTTCATAAACGTAACCATAATCTTTTTTTAAGACACCATTTTCGGCTACTGGAGATTCAGTTGTTGTAATTGATAAAGACAGGTTCAGAATTAAGTTAACTAATATATCATGTTCTTTGTACGATCTCATATTCTTCTCCGAGGGTTATAGAGGGGTCAACTCTTGATTGTAAGATAGTCAGCATTTTAGATATAGTTTCCGGATTAGTAGGGGATCCCATTTCTGGAGCAATAGTGATATTATTTTCATTAGAAGAGATAAATATTCGATTTCCAGTTTCTATATCTAATACCTCTGAAATAATGAACCCATTCCCATCTGAGCCCTGTCCAAACAATATAATTTTATGTTCATTTAAATATCCTATATCTAACAGTTTCAACAGGTTCTCATACCAGTTATCAAAAAATGCAGATTTCATGTTTAGTCTGATTATTTCCATTTTTTCAAACTTCGTGGTCATTACCTTATCTTTCCTAATCTGTCTAGTTTCAGAAACGATATGTACTCTTCTCGAAAACAATTCTTTTAAGTGTGTTGCATAAACAAATATTTTATTTGCTAGATTTAAAAATTCAATCAGATCAGTATTCCTTAAGGAGAATTCCCCTCTGTCTGATAGAGAGAGATTAGATATGACTCTAGAATTGCTAAAGATTTGGTACTTACCTCTTTTTACATAATGTAATTCTCCGAAATTTTCATAGTTAAATCTTCTCTGCAGGGTCAAGTCTTCTTTGCTTCTAACAATCCAGTTTCTACTACTTCCTTTTTTCTTTTTCGATTCAATCTCCCTGTATTCCATGCTAAACTCAACTAATTTAGCTTCATAGTGCCCCAGGTAATTTTTTACAAACGAATTAAAATTTTCAAGAAACCTTGAACCAAGCCAAGGTTTCCAAAGCCATTTACATTTATTTAATAAACGATTAAAGACGTTGAGAACTTTTTGTTTAGCATATGTAAAAACTAAATATTTCTTATCTTTCTCAATCTCCTTTATAAAAAAATATTCTTTTTCTTCTTCATTGCTTAATCTAATGATATAAAAATCCTCTTCTTCCCCGTTTATTAGGTCGGCATTCCACCCCTGATCAAATTTATTAAATGTTTCCTTAGCTATAGAAAATGCGTTCATAATATTCCCCAAGTTTAACAATAAAATCCCTCTGAGGGCACTATGAATATATTTTTCGTTATGCTCAGATACAAATTGATTAAAGGAGATGATTTTTCCCATCAGGTAAATAATGAACTAACGAGTTATAAAGGTTATTAGTCATTCTGACTAGAGGTCTTTATCTTTCCCAAAAATCTCTCAATCCCCTCTAACCTCTCCTCAATCCTCTCCAACCTATCCCCTTCCCGCAACCTCTCCCGACACAACTCAGAAACATTCATCCCTCTTTCTAAGGCCTCTTTCTTTAATTTCTCCAACAAAACACTATCAACAACGAAGTGCAGGTGAGCATTCAGTCCCATTCTTAGCCTCCAGCAATTTCTTAATCATCTTATCAATTTCTCTCAGCTTGAAAAGAATCTCTTCTCCAAGATCCTCAAATATTTGATTTTCCATTTTCCAATAAAGATAGAATCCTCCGTTTTGCAATTTTAATATATGACTTGTTAAGTTCAATACCTAAAAATCTCTTATTTTGTTTCAATGCAACCAAGGCTGTAGTTCCACTGCCCAAGAAAGGATCAAGGACAATCCCTTTCTCAGAACAACCTGCAGAGATGGGAGTTTCAATCAGCTTGTTGGGGTAAACAGCAAAATGTGCGTCTCTTAGACCTTTTGTAGGAACTGTCCAGACACATCTTTTATTTCTTCCATCAGGATGGCACATTTTCTCGATGTTCATGCCACAATAACTACTCATTGGTTCCCGATGCCCATTCCAGCCATAACTTGTCCGGATAATGCTCTCATCCTTATGGGGTTCTCTTTGCTGTTTGAAAAAATATTTCTTACTTTTGGAAAAGAAAAATAAATACTCAAAATCGACGGTAAATCTGTCTTTTACACTTGAGGGCATGCAATTTGGTTTATGCCAGATTATGACGTTTCTTAAGATCCATCCGCGATTGACCATCTCGAGTGCAAAGCGAAAAGGAATGAGGGTTAGGCATTTGTTCTGTACACCCTCTACCTTGCTGTTTATTGCTTTTTTTCTATAACACTCTTTTACATGAGCGTTAAATTGGTTTGCACATTTTACAGAACTATTTGTGGATTGACTGCCTGCGTAAGTATCTCCAAGATTAACCCAGCAGGTTCCTTCTTTTTTTAAGGTTCTTTTAACCTCGTCGAAAACATCACATAAATTTTCAATGTATGCACTAAAATTTGGCTCTAAACCCAATTGCCCTTTTGCTCCGTAATCCCTCAATGCCCAGTATGGCGGGCTTGTGATACACATATCAATGCTTTCATTTGGAATGGTTTTCAGGGTGTCTTTGGCGTTTCCTTGAAGTATGCAATTTATTTTCATAATCCAATTCCAGAAAAAGGAGTTAATAACAGCTCAGACAGAAAAATCATACAAAAAAAAGTATAAAAAATAATACATAAAAAAATACAACTTTTTTCACTTGGACATATTTATATTTCGCCCATTACGACAAGATATGAAAAATTGTTTATTTTGTGGCAAGGAACTTGAGAAAGAAAACATAGATACGTGCAAAACATGTCTCGGCTTTCTTGAGTGGAAACACAAGAACCGTTTTTCTAAGAGGCTAAGCAAATTCCGTGAACTTCTAAAGAGAGATCGGAAATTCAACAAAATTAAACTCGGGAGGGAAAAATGAGAAAAAGCTATGCAGTTCTGTCTTTGCTTATTTTAGCGTTGATGGCTATGCCGTTTGTCATGGCTGAATTTGGCGACCCGCCATCTGACGATGACGTAGCAGCATTTGATCAGATACTTGAACCCGTAATGAAAATTTACAATCTTGTCAAATATTCTGCTACAGTCCTTGCGGTTGTCGTTCTGCTATTTGCAGGCGTGACTTACATGACATCTGGAAGCAATCCAGGCAAGAGAGAACAAGCCAAGAATATGGTAATGTATGTCATAATCGGGCTTGTTGTAATCTGGGCAGCACCACTGCTTGTAGGATTTGTCGTCGGCTAAAATGAGAAAAACTTTTTTATTTTTGGTTTTTGCACTGACTTTGTTGGTGCAAATTCCCTTTATTTCTTCTTTAACACTAAACTGTGATGCGGTTTCTCCTCCAAATTATCAGACCTGCATGGGCATATTAAGCTCCAGCCTGAGTGACGAAGAAAAAAATATCCTGATTTCAAATTTAGATTACTCAGATCAACTATATCCAGACCACGCTTATATTTATGATAGAAATACAAACCTTGAAATTTTCCAGCCCCCACAAGGTGTTCAAACTCAAAACAGTTTTTACATAAAAAACGCGTGGGCGGACATCCTCGCAGTTATGCCTTCAGTTTTGTATAACGGCTCGCTCTATGTTCCAGATCAAACCAAACTCCTAACCCGCTACAACTACAATGTGCAAATTCCTTCTGATTATCGAAGCTCGAGATATCCAAGAACAAGCCAGGGCGATTGCAGGAGAACGTATAGAATTATTGAGAACACTGCTGAAAATAAAGTGTATGTAAATTATGATTATCAGGGAAGTGGGAGACTAGTCAACTTGGACATCGATTCGGATTCAACATTGAAGGCAAAATATAACATCAGAGTCTCAGTTGACGTAAATCATTATAGGTGGGATGAAGACGACGATGGAGATCACCGATGTAGGTACTGGTATGATGAAACAATAACTGACCAAATTCAGGTCATTGATACAATGGATGTCAAGTACTATAACGACGACTTCTTTGCAGATGTTCAAACCATAAGCCAATATCATGACACCACAAAAATCTACCCCAACTTTAGTAATTCTCTGGAACTTAGTTTTGAAAACTCTGAATACAATTTTTATGAGTTTGTTTATAACATAGTTTACACGAAGGAACCGTATTACGTTTATACCCTAGAAGCCAAAGAACACAATCAAGAGAATTTTTTCAACCTTTTAAAAGACGGTTCTAATCTTTTAGTTAGAAACACGAACGAGTGTCATTACAAGGCTTTTAATTTCTTTCAATCTTCCGAAACAGATTGCTCCCTTTTCGGAGAAGAGTTTTCGTTAAGTATCGAGACTGACAAGCTAAAATACAAAACAGACGAAATAATTACTATCACAATCACTCCCTCTGATATTCCAGTAACTTTAACTTACGGCGATGAAGTTATCGAAGCAACTGGCGAGGCAGCATTCATAGCAAAACCTTTTACAAATAAGATCTCCGCGAGATATTATGGCTACTCTGCAGAAAAAATAATTTTCTTAGCAGATAAAGAAAGACTCAGGATTTATTGGGATCTGTCAGTTTTTGGTTTATTGAATTATTGTGTTTATGCTATTTTGAAAAAAGGTATTGGGAGATTTCTATGAATTATAAAAAACAATACATCAATTTGTTGAGGAATTATAAATGGGTTTCTATCTTTTATTTTGTTTATGCAACCTTTGCTTTTTTGCTTATTCTAGCCATTATGGATCGGGAAATGGGAATTTTTCTATTAATTGCAGTTTATATCCTCCACGTCAAGGAAAGAATTAGAGTGTACCTCCGAATTCGAAAAGAGATACAAGAATCTGAGGGGTGCAAAATATGAAAAAATTAATAATGTTAATCTCACCCATCCTGCTTTTTCCGTTAGTTAGTGCGGAGGAATGTGGCCTTTTGAATCTGGCAAGTTGTATCCCAGAGAAACTTTTTGATTTTGTTATCAATATACTTAACTCTCCGATTCAACCACTTCTCGACTTGGTTAAGTCATTGCTTACAGAACCAGTCCAGTTAGACATGTTTGCGCCGATATGGGCAATAATCCTTTATGTTCTCTCGCTATTTTATGGCATTCTATTACTTTATTCAGGATTCAACTTTATGGTTTCGGGATACGATTCAGAAAAGAGAACTAAGGCGAAAGAGTGGTTTAGAAATATTGTGATTATGATTGTGTTAGTCCAAGCGTCATATTTTCTTTATGCTTCTGTCGTCGATGTTGGGAGTTTGCTAACTGCAGGGGTAATTAATTTGGTTGATGAGCAATTTTTCCTCCTCACAGCAGACAATATCATAAATCTCGGCTTGCAGTTCTTCTTTGCCCTAACCTATGTCCTAGTTTTACTCTTGACTGTTCTTTTTCTAACATTTAGATACATCATTATCGCAGTCGGGGTTGTATTCGTGCCAATCGGAATATTTCTTTATTTCATTCCACCCCTAAACAATTACGGAAGATTGATCTTGAACTTTCTCGGAGTTTGTATTTTCGTAACGTTCTTTGACTCGCTGATATTCTTGATTTGCTCAGAGTTATTGAGTATTTCTCTTTTTGAAAACTTCAAGATTCTTTTGATGATCGCCTCTTTCATGATCGCTAATTTCATAATGTTCTATTTCATGTTTTTCTCCGCAATTAAATCAGCTTTCAAAACAGGAGGAAAGGTCGCAGCTACAACAGCGTCAGTTGCGAAATACTTCGCATGAGCCCTAGAGAGAAACTCGGAGAGTTTGCATTAAACTCGGTTTATCAAATTGACTGTTTAGAAGCAATGAAGAAAATTCCAAATAGATCAGTTGATCTAATAATAACAGACCCGCCTTACGGAGATAACTGCAACTATGGAAGATGGAATAAAAAGATAGCAAATAACCAACACCCTCTGATAAATTGTATCGCTTTATTTGAATTCCAGAGGATTCTAAAAAACAATGCGGTCGTGTATAATTTCACGAGCTGGAAACATTATCCTTTTCTGACAGAGTTCGTAATGCGTTATACTTGCTTTAAAATAAGACACATGGTCGTCTGTAACAAAAAAGGAATGAAGCTCGGTTATGGGTTTAGAAATAAACACGAGCTGATTCTTGTGCTAGAAAAGGGCAAGGGAAAATATTTTCTAAAAAATTTTGCAAACGTTATTGACTTCGATACGATAACGCACACAAAAACTTCTCATCCGCACAAAAAACCTGAGAAAATTATCGAGCGTTTAGTAAATCATAGTTCGAAAGAAGATGATATTGTATTAGATCCCTTTCTCGGTGGAGGCACAACAGCGGCCGTCTGCAAAAAACTAAACAGAAATTTTCTTGGGTTTGAAATTGACAATCATTATTTTTCTCAAGCTTGCAAGAAAATCGCGGAGATCTAAATGCCATATCAAATTCCACAACAATTAGCATACAAGGAGAAGATAATGTTTGGCTTGACTTTCAAACAATTAGCATATGCTTTTGTTTTTGGACTCTTGTCTTTACTTTTTTTCAAGAGAATTGATGGGCTTTATTTGAAATTCTCATTAGTTATTTTATCTTCAGCTCTCGGCGTCGGATTCATGTTCCTTAATCTTGCTGAAATCTTGAAAGACTATTGGGTTTTCTTTAGATTCCAAAGAGAAGTTAAGGGAAGTAAAAAATTAGTAAAATTTCTTGGGATTAAAGATATTAAAGACAACGTGATTATTAATTCAAAAAATAAGAAGATTGCCGTTCTAAAAATACGGCCGATAAACTTTACGATGAAACCAAAAACAGAGAGGGATGCAATCCTTTCCTCATTCCAGAAGTTTCTTAACTCTCTTGACTTTCCAACACAAATTTTAATGAGCACAGAAAGCGTCGAGCTAGAGACTTACTTTGATTCCTTAGAATCAAGAATCCCTAAAAACACTTTTGAGGAGTTATTTGATAAGTATAAAAAACATTTAGAGTCAACTGTGAAAGATAGTAAAATTATGAACAGAGTTTTTTATATTATAATCCCAGAGTCTAGCGATATTCAAATTCAGGTTGACATTTGTCTGGATAGACTCGGAGCTTTAAATCTAAAAGCCCACAGATTGCGCACAGCGGAATTAAAGAGATTACTAATCACATTCTTTAAGGGAGATGGAAAAGGGGAGCTTATCGAGGCTATTTCTCCAAAATCGCTCCTGCATGGTTCTGATTTTCTAAATAATAATGGGCAATATAATCGGGTGATCTATGCTTCTGGTTATCCAAGAACGGTTGAAGGAGGATTTTTAGACAGAATTGTCAGCTCATTGGGCGACTTTGATTTGAGTTTACATATAAAACCCTATCCAATTAATGATATGCTAATCGGACTCAATAGGGAATTGCAAAAACAAAGGGGTGATTTATATTCTATGTCGTTAAAAGGTATAATTAATCCTTCTTTAGAAATCCAATATAAAGACACAAGAAAAACTCTTGAGAATTTGCAGAAAGGAAAAGAAAGGTTGTTTAACATTGGGCTGTATATCAATTGTAAGGCCAGGTCTTTGAAAGAGCTGGATGTTTTAACAAAAAAAGTAGAGTCAGAACTCAACAGCATAATGATTCTGCCGAAAGTTGCGACCTTAAAAATGCTACAGGGTTTTAAGTCTGTCTCCCCATTAGGGACAGACGGGTTAAACGTAAATCGGAATTTGACAACAGAGGCACTTTCGGCCTTCTTCCCATTCACAAGCCAGTTTCTTGAGGTTGATGATACGGGAGTCTGGCTTGGTTTGAATAAAAACAAGATTCCAATAATAAAAGACATATTCAAGCTGTCAAATCCTAATGGTGTGGTTTTGGCGCAGTCTGGTGGGGGTAAATCTTATTTTTGTAAGCTCCTAATAACGAGATATCTGTTAAATGGTACAAAGACTCTAGTTATCGATCCACAGGGCGAGTACAGGGCGCTTGTGGCTTATTTCAAGGGGCAAAGAGTAGACCTCTCTAGAGAATCAGATACGATGATCAATCCTTTCGATTTGATGGGGCACGATTATATCGAGAAAAGACTGAGTTTAATTGATTTAATGCAAGTCATGTTAGGAGATTTATCGGAGCCACAAAAGGCCTTCATTGATAAAGCTATTTCTCTAGCTTATGAAGACGCAGGAATAACAGAAGATCCTTCGACATGGGGCCTTACTCCACCAATTCTGGAAGATGTGCTTAGAATTCTTGAAACAATGGAAAAGAAGGCCATTCAGTTAGAGAAAACAACCTTGAGGAGTTTGATTAATCGGTTAGACATGTATGTTTCAGGAGTTTTTCGTTTTATGAACAAGCATACAAACATAGAATTTAACAATCGCTTTGTATGCTTTGACATCGGGAATATGCCTTCACAAGTAAAGCCTGCGATTATGTTCATGGTTTTGGATTATATTTACATGAAGATGAAAAAGGATCTTGATCGAAAAATACTATTAATAGATGAAGCTTGGTCTTTGTTATCTAGAACAAAAGATGCAGGATATATTTTTGAAATTGTCAAGACCTGCAGAAAATATAATCTCGGGCTTTTGCTAATAAATCAAGAGGTTGAAGGTCTTCTTAACTCGCAAGCAGGAAAATCTGTCTTAGCTAATTCAGCATACACTCTGCTTATGCGACAAAAGCCTGCGGTAATCGATAGCATTTGCAAAACCTTTTACCTAAGTGACTCAGAAAGAAACCATTTATTAACTGCAAGTGTTGGCGAGGGTCTTTTGATTATGGAAGATGACCACAGCGAGATTAAGGTTATTGCCTCGCCTGAAGAACACAAAATAATCACAACTAATGCTGATGAACTTAACGATCAAAAGAAAGAAGTTAAAACCGTTAAGAAGAAAATCATCAAGATGCAAGTGGTAGATAAAACATTGGACGTAATGAATTTAACTCAATGCTATAAAGAAAAAGATTTGACTAAATGGGACATAAAATACCTTCTAAACAAAGGCTACAAGCAGTTTAAGTTGAAAGGCTTGTCTGCTGATCGGAAAGAAGACCACCTAATCAAGCCGAGAATAAAAGAGGGGGTGAATCACTCTTTTGTTATTTATGACATCGCGAGATATTTGGAAAAGAAGGGCGTTAAAGTTCAGACTTTTGCTTCTCGCAAACCAGACATAGTCTTCACGATTAATGGAAAGAAGATTGCGTTAGAGGTTGAGAGCGGATCTATTTTACTTAACAATAAAAAACAGCTGATAGAAAAGGTAAGGGATCTTAGTAAAAATTACAATTCTTGGTATTTTGTACTACTTGACAAAAACCTTGTAAGCAAATATAGAAAGTATGGAAAATCCCTAGATACCAGATATTTAAGAAAATTCCTCAATAGTTTATAGATTCAGGTGTCTAGCCAGTAGAATATTTTTCGCCTCTCGTCGGAGAAATCCGCACGGGCTAGAAAAAGCCACCCAATGAATAAGGTGCTATTTTTAATTAGAATAACTTTTTATATGCACGTCTGATTATATTTAGGTATGGCAATAAAAACAAAAGAATTAATTGAAGGAGCTATTGTTAAAGGGCCATATTGGTCAGAAGAAGTAAAGCTGCACATTATCAAAATTGTAGGATCAAGAATAAAAATAATCGGCACCGGAATAAAAACCCAAAAATCATATCAAGCCGTTTATCCCGTTGAAGAATTTTTAAATAAAATCTCAGTTATTGGAGGAGTAGAAGGACCTAAATTTACAGCAAATCCTAAACAGTTTAGACTCGCATTAGAAGCAAAGAGAATAAAATTATCTTATGAATTTGATCCTTTATTCGCAGTAGGTGTTTCAAAGATAGACCCCCTCCCTCACCAAATTGAAGCAGTTTATGATTACTTATTGAAAAAACCAAGGATTAGATTTCTATTGGCTGATGATCCGGGGGCAGGTAAAACGATTATGGCCGGACTTCTACTTAAAGAATTAAAGTATAGAAAAACAATTGAAAAAATATTGATAGTTGTTCCCCCAGCTCTTATCTCCCAATGGAAGAGAGAATTATCTGAAAAATTTGGCGAGACATTTCTGCCAGTGGACAGAACTGTATTAAATGCAATGGGACCAGATATTTGGAAACAATATAATCAGTTTTTAGTTTCTTTAGATTTTGTTTCAAGATCTCCAGATGTTTTAGAACAATTTAAAGATCTTTGGTGGGATTTGGTAATCGTAGATGAAGCACATAAATTATCTGCATATAAGTATGGTCAAAAAACAGATAAAAGTTTAAGATACGAATTCGGAGAAGTCCTATCAGAGACTTCAGAACATTTACTTTTCTTAAGTGCAACACCCCATAAAGGAGATCCAGAAAACTTTAGGCTTTTGCTTAATCTTCTTGAAAAAGACCTTTTCGCAAACATAGCACTAATTAAAGAAGCAGTAAATAACAAAGAAAATCCTATCTTTTTAAGGAGAATGAAAGAACACATGCGATATGAAGATGGCACCGCAATATTTCCTCCAAGAAAAGTCCACACTCTTCCTTACGAGTTAAGTGCAAAAGAAAGGATGCTTTATGAGGCTGTAACACAATATGTTCAAGAAAATTTTGAAAGGGCAGAAAGAGCCAGCAGCCATAGAGTAGCTATCGCACTTGCTTTGATTGTTCTTCAAAGAAGACTCGCATCAAGTGTAAGAGCTATTAAAAAGTCTTTAGAGAGGAGGGCTTTTAGACTAAATGAAAGACTCTTTACCTGGGATAATCCTGTTTCCATAACTGAAGACGAATCGGGATTTGATGAAGAAGAGGTAGATGATATGGCTGAAGCAGATAGGTGGAATATTGAAAATAAAGTTATGAGTTTAACTACTGCAAGAAATAAGGATGAACTTAAAGAAGAAATTGTTGAGGTTGAAAAATTAGTAGACCTTGCTAAAATTGTTGAGAGAGAAGGACAAGAAAGAAAATTAAATGAACTTAAAAGATGTATAGACATTGAAGAAATAAGAAGTAAGGGAGAAAAACTTCTAATTTTTACAGAACATAAAGACACTCTGGACTATCTTATTGAAAAAGTTGAGCAAATGGGATTTAGTGTTACGCATATTGACGGTTCAATGGCTATGGACGATAGAAAACAAGCAGAAGATGATTTCAAAGACAAATGCCAAATCATGATTGCAACCGAAGCAGCAGGAGAAGGTATCAACTTACAGTTCTGTAAAATCATGGTGAATTATGATATTCCTTGGAATCCTACACGACTTGAACAAAGAATGGGAAGAATTCACAGATATGGGCAGAAATTTGAGACTCATATTTACAATTTAGTTGCAAAAGGTACTCGTGAAGGGGACGTTCAACAAAAGATATTGGATAAATTAGAAATAATGAGAGAACAACTTGGGGGAGATAGAGTTTACGATGTAATTAGCGAGATATTTGAAGAATCTGGTATAAAATTTGAAGAAATAATGAAAAATGCAATACTAAATAGAATAAGTTTAGAAGAATATCAAAAGCTTAGCAAAATAGATTTAAATCTTAATGAAAAAATGGCAAATGCATCAGATGAATCATTAGCTACAAGATATGTTGATTTGGCAAAGTTTAAAGAGAAAAAAGAATTAGCAGATGAATATCGTTTGATTCCAGAATATATTGAGCAGTTTGTATTGGAAGGTCTTTCATATTTTGACGGAAAATGGACAAAACTCAAAGAAGGAATATTTAGAATAGAAGAAGTTCCAGTGATTGTAAGAAAAAAGTCTAAGGATAAACTAACACAAGAGAAAAGATACTATTCTCAAGTAAGTTTTAATAAAGACATTATTGGAGAAGATAGCGCTATTGAATTTATTGCTCCAGGCAGTCCTTTATTTGAAGCTATTGCAGATTTAGTTTTAGAGAAATTTGAATCAACATTATCTGAAGGGGCAGTATTTTTTGATCCTGAAGGAACAGAAGAAGGAATTTTGTGGTTTGTTAAAGGTCTTGTTAATGATGGTAAGGGAAAAGTAATCGGAGAAAAATTATTTGCAATAAATCAAAAAATAAA
>JAHISS010000128.1 GCA_018817905.1 Nanobdellota archaeon | reverse complement strand
GAGTGGCATTGCTGTTATGATGTTGGGCAGTCGTTAGATTGCGGGGAATTGGGAGGAGCGTGCGAGCCGTATCCTATTGATGGCTGCTCTGATGGAACTGTGCATTTAGGCGAGGCGGATTTTTCTTGTCCAGGTTATGGGGCTGGTGGAACTGCTCCAGAGCCATGGTGCTGCGTTGCGCCGTTTGAATCGTGTTCTGCATTGGGCGGAGATTGTTTGACAGATTGTTCTGGATTAAGTCCAATTCCTGACGGAGATTTTTCTTGTAATTCTGAAGGTGGAGTTGGAGAAGATTCTTGCTGCGGGGTTGCGTCTTGCGACGATTTAGGAGGTTATTGTGATATGGGTGGCTGTGCTTATGGATATCTTCCTGGAGGTCATTCTGATTGTGTGAATCATGAGATGGAGTTTTGCTGTGCGCCGCCAGGTCTTAGCGAAACGCCTTGCACAGATGCCGGCGGGGAATGCGCAATCGGCTGTCCTGGAGGAGAGTGGTATCCTTATGGAAATGGCGAATGCAACCCGCCTGATACTTATTGTTGTATTAATGATTGCAGTGACAATTTTATTAAATCGTTTAGTAAAGGTCATTCTTTTGGATACGATGTTTTGCAGACGGAGGATGGAGGGTATGCTGTTTTGGGAAGTGGATATGATTATGATCCATATGAGTATTTTATTTGGCTGATTAAAACAAACTTTAAGGGGGAAAAGTTGTGGGATGAGCAATACGGTTTTTATATGGGGGGATGGCCTGATTTTGATAAGACTTCAAATGGTTATGTGATTGCGGTAACGAACAGGAGCAGGGTTTACCCTGAAGCGAAACCTAATGCCGTTTTAATCAAAACAGATGAAAGAGGGGAGGTTTTATGGGAAAAAACTTATGGCGGGGAATTGGATACTTATGTTCAGTCTGTGGAAGCTGCGGATGATGGAGGGTATGTTTTGGGAGGGATGCAGAAAGATGCAAGTTATGATTATGATTTTTGGCTGATTAAAACAGATTCTAATGGGAATATTCTTTGGGAAAGGACTTATGGGGAAGAAGGTGTTCGAGAAGGGATTGAAACTGTCAGGCAAACAGATGATGGGGGTTACATCCTCGTAGGGGAGATTGATTATGATGAGGGGATTTGGCTGGTTAAAACAGATTCAGAAGGAAATGTTGTTTGGGATAATGAATTTTACTTCGGAGGAGAAATTGATATTCGACCAGATGTGCAGCAAACAACAGATGGAGGTTATGTTGTTTTAGGAAACTATCTTGTTGATACAGGGCCTTTTGGTTATGAGGTAGAGAATACTTTAATTAAAACAAATGAAAATGGGGTGATGCAGTGGAATAAAAGTTATGGAGGCGATGGCGAGAATTATGCTGTTTCTGTTCAACAAACAACAGATGGAGGTTATGTTGTTACAGGGGGAACTGAATATGTTGTTGATGACGATCATAGAGTTAATGTTTGGTTGTTTAAGACAGATAGCAATGGAAATGTTGTTTGGGAGAGAGATTATTTGGGAGTGGATGATACGGCTGTTGGAGTTTCTGTTCAGCAAACGACAGATGGGGGTTATGTTGTTGCGGGAGGAATGGAATGGGATGTGGATGGTGTTCTATTGATTAAAACAGATGCGCAAGGGATTGTTTTAGATGAATGTATTGGGATATGCGGGGATAGAGTTGTGACGGGAAGCGAAGTTTGTGACGGAACTGTTGCTTGCACGACGTCGGGAGGAGGAGAAGGTTATAGAGAATGCAGTGAAGATTGTTCTACGCAGAGCGAGTGTCTGTCTTGTTCTTTGATTAATGAATGTGATGAGCTTGGTTTGATGAGTTGTGAACCATCTTTTGGAGAAGCTGTTTATGAATGCCGTGCAGGAGATTGGGGAACTTGCAGGTTTTTGGAAATGGTAGATAAGTGTTATTATCCAGGAGAGGAATTTTGTGAGTGCAGTGGGTCGTATGATTGTTTTTGTTCATCTCCATCATGTATTGAAGGATTTGATATGAGTGCGCCTTTTTCTGGTGAGTGGAGTCAAGTAATGTCAACAGGAGTTAGTATGGAGATTACAAACTATGGGGAAGAGTTAGTGACTGTGTGGAACCTAACTGTTGAAGGGTGCGGGTCTTATATGGGCCCTAGAGGAATGCCAGCTGGTTCGTCTCGTGTTTTTGATATATCCTGCCCCTTGGAATATGGCTGTTTTAATGAAAATATCTCTTTGAAGTATTCGGTGTTGGATGACCTTGAGTTGTTTACGGCAACGGGGAATATTAAGGGTTTGGTGTCTTGGTGAGTAATCTAAAGAAATAGCTATAATTTGTGAGGCTGGTAGCGCCGAATGTGTTCGCTCATTAGGAAGTTTCATGTGGGCACAAATAGGAAGTTTTATAAAGATGTGCCCACCTGTTAGGTCATGGTTTATCATGAGATCCGGAAGGAAAACGGAAAGAAGAATTATCTTATTCATAATGTTCGTAAAGGGAATAAATGGGTGAAAAAAGCGAAGTTTATAGGATTTGGTGAAATAAGCAAAAATAAAGTTCGTGATGAAAAGAAAAAATTCGAAAAAGAAATTATTGAAATGATTGATTATGATTATTTGTCTGGGGCTGATGTTAGGAAAATTGAAAGATTAAGAGAGATTTATAATAAGAAGATTAACGGAATGAAGAAGGAAGAATACGAAAAATTTCAAAAAAGTTTTTTTACAGAACTGACGTACAACAGCAATGCTATTGAAGGAAGTTCGTTGTCTTTGCAGGAAACTTCGTTGATATTAAACGACGGAATTGTTCCAGAGGGTAAATCTTTGAGAGAAGTTTATGAAGCAAGGAATCATGCTGAAGCTTTAAAATTTTTAAGAAACTACAAAGAGGAATTTAATGAGCTGTTTATTTTAAAATTGCATAAAATAATTTTGAAAGATATTGGCGGGAGGTTTGCTGGTAGATATAGAGAAACGCAAGTTAAGATATTTGGGAGCGATGTAAAATTTCCTTCTTCTGAAAAAGTTCCGCAGATGGTAAAGAACCTTGTTTATTGGTATAAGAAAAATAAGAAAAGATTTCATCAGTTTGAACTGGTTGTTTTAGTTTCTATGAAGTTAGTGACTATACATCCGTTTGTTGACGGCAATGGCAGGGTTTCAAGACTGATTATGAATTTTTTGCTTAGTAAAAAGAAGTATCCCTGGATAAATGTTTACAATAAGAGAAGACAAAAATATTTGGAAGCTGTTAGGAAGGCAAATGGTGAAAATTATGATTTGATTTTTCCTTTTTTGATTGATAGTCTTGAAGAGAATTTGAGGGATTTTGGTTTTTTGTAGGAAGTTTTATAACTGCTTAGTTTTCTTTTTAGCTATGGATAAAATAGATATGGCACGGAAGAATTTGCTGCGACAGAGCGAGGAAGTTTCGGGAACGAAGATAGAAGGATACGACTTTGATAAGGGAGTTAATTATGACGAGATTGTTGGGAGTTTTGCTTCGACGGGAGCGCAGGCGTCGCAGTTGGCGAGGGCGATTGAGATTGTTCGGAAGATGTTGGCGGAGAAGGCGTTTATTTTTTTGGGCTATACTTCGAGTATGGTTTCTTCCGGGCTGAGGGATATTTTTAGATATTTGGTGAAGCACAAGAAAGTTAATGTTGTTGTGACAACTGCTGGGGGGATTGAAGAAGATATTATTAAATGTCTTGGGGATTTTGTGCTTGGAGATTTTCGCGCTTCTGGAAAGGACTTGAGGGAAAAGGGAATAAATAGAATTGGGAATATCTTTGTTTCAAACAATAGGTATGTTGAGTTTGAAAAGTTCGTGCAGCCGATTTTGGAAGAGCTTTGGAAAGAGCAGGAGAAGACCGGGAAGATTGTTCGGGCTTCGGAGTTGGTTTGGAAACTTGGCGAGAAGATAAACGACGAGAAAAGTATTTGTTATTGGGCTTGGAAGAATAAGATAAAGATTTATTGTCCGGCGATAACCGACGGTGCGCTGGGGGATAATGTTTATTTTTTCAAGACGAAGCGGGAGGATTTCAAGATTGATGTTGCTGACGACACGAAAGAGTTGAATGATTCGACGATTGGTTTGGAAAAGTCTGGGCTGGTTTTGCTTGGGAGCGGAGTTGCGAAGCATGCGATTTTGAACGCGAACATGTTTAGGAACGGGGCGGATTATGCGGTTTATATTAACAATGCGCAGGAGTTTGATGCTTCGGATGCGGGGGCTTTGCCGGAAGAGGCGATTTCGTGGGGGAAGATTTTGCCGGACGCAGAAACTGTGAAGGTTTACGGCGACGCGACGATTTTGTTCCCGATTTTGGTTGCTGGGAGTTTTACTAAGGAAGGGTGATATCATTTCGAAAGCCCCCAACCCCCAATAATTAAATAATCAGTCCCTTCTTTGTGGTCGGGGTTTGATAATTTTTATTTTTTATTCAGATACCTTTCTTTTTAGGAGTGATTCACTTTTCTAAAAATTACTCCAAATTTCTAAGACTGCGCCAGCGCATAGAACTAACTTATTTCGGGGTGCGGTGGCGGAGGTATAATCGGAGAGCGGGCGGGAATTGCTTTGAGATAATTTTATAAATAAATAAATGTGATATTATGCATGCAAAATAAATGGGGGCAGTTGACAGCGATTGATTTATTTGAGTGCAGGGAAGATGTGTTGAAGGATAAGAAAAAACTTGAGGAGTTCTGTTTGGAATTATGCGGGGAGATTGGGATGAAGCCGTTTGGCAGACCGATGGTGGAAAGATTTGGAGACGGGGAGCTGGAGGGAAATTCTGCTCTTCAGTTTATTGAGACGTCTTCGATAAGTGTGCATTGCGACGAAGTTGATAAGCGGGTGTTTGTTGATATTTTCAGCTGCAAGGAGTTTGACGCAAAGAAGGCGAGGAAGTTTGTTAAAAAGTTTTTTGACGGGAAGAGAATGAAGAGCAGAACAATGATGCGGGGATGAATGGGCTGGGATGGGTTTTGCTAAAGCAGAGAAGGATTAGGATATTTTCTACCCCTCAGAATGGATTGTGGATACTGATGGATAGAATGCTGAGTTTTGCTGCGCGAATAGGACGCCAATTTTTGTGACTGACGTCTTGATTTATAACTCACTCTGTTCGTTAGCGTGCAGTCATAAATAACGAAAAAGAAAACTTTGATACTTTGTTTCGCGAAGCGGTGAGCCTTTAGAGCGGGGAGGAGTCATCCAAATAATTAAATAATAAATCCCATCTTTGTGGTTGATTTGTGATAATCTTTTTTAGTTCTTTGAAGCAGTTGTCATTCATAGTATCTCTGCATAATTTTTTTGAGTTTGTTTTTCTGCTCCCACCCCGCCCGCCCAGGGAGTTCAATTTCGCGCAATTTCCTACGCAGAATTCTTTACGCGCGAAATTGATTACTTGTTGCAGAAAAACAAATTCTCAATTTTTATTCTTGCGCGGAGATACTAATTCATCCTAAAAACTACTCCAAATTTCTAAGACCGCGCCGGCAGCTAGGATTAAGACTATGAGCCAGGCGAGGATTCTTGAATATGGGACTGAATATTCTGGTTTGCGGCTGCCGAGTTTTTTGGCTTTTTTTATCATGAGGAGGATTAATGCTGCGACTATGGTTCCAGAGATGACGCCTCCGATGCCGAGGATTTTTATAAAAGACGCTTTGTTGAAAAAATGGAGGATGAGGAAGATTGGAAGTGGCAGGCAAATGGTGTAAAGCCAGGCGCGGTTTTTTGTTTTTTTGAAGTCGAAGCGGAATGTGTCGACAAGTGCGGTTGCTAAAGCAAGGTAAGATGTGAACATTGTCAAGATACCGAAGAAGATGAAAACTTTTCCAAGGGCAAGAGTTGCGAGTTGTGGTGTTGGCTGGCTTTGCGAGCCGACGACAATTGCGGTAAAGATTATGTAAATTATTAAAGTGACTAATGATGAAATGCAAATTACTCTTTTTGTCAGGCCTTTGTCTTTTCGGAGGATTCTTTCAACTTCTGGAATTGCAGAAAATCCGAGGAATGCGAAGAGGATTACGCCGAATGGGACGTAGAAAAGCGAAGGATTATTATAGGTCAGATTGCTAACGTCGATTTTGTTTGCGTAAAATATTGCGATTGAAATGATGAGTAGGAAAATTACAACTATGCCGAATTCTTCTCCTTCTTCCAGCGCTTTGAGTCCGAAGTAAGTTATTGCAGAGAGCAAGAACCAGAACGCGATTCCGAAATATAGCGAGTAGTCAGTTGAGTTGAAGAAAAAATATGAGAAAGATTCGCCTTCTCCGATAAGGTAAGCGATTAGCGCAGAGTAAACTCCGAATGCAAAGGCGAAGAACATCAGGAGCTTTCCTTTTTTCCCGAGATATTTTTCAGCATAGCCAGAGAGGTGGTGGTTTGTTTTTGTTCTTAGTCCGATTTCACCGAGGTAAAGATTGACTAACAGGAGAATTGCTGCGATGACAATCATGTTGAGCACACCGATGAGAAAGCCGGAGCGCATTACAACGTAAGGAATTCCTAAGATTCCTGCGCCGATGATTGTGCCGACCATTGTGGAAACAGCGGCAAATGTTTTCGACATTTTGTTTTAAAGACAATAAGGTTAAAAAAGGTAATTGTTTGGTAAAATCGGGCTTATAGTTTAGTTGAGGTAAACTCAAAAAACCATGAGCAATTAGAAAGCAAAGGGCTCATAGTTTAATGGATAGAATGACAGGCTTCGGACCTGTAGATCGGGGTTCAATTCCTCGTGGGCCCATCCCAACGAACCCCGATACAAAATGACAATGTTTTACATAAGGGTTCAATTCCTCGTGGGGGCGTTCAACTTAAGGTTAACAATTGCACGACTTTATATGTAAAAATCAGCTCAAATTATGCTAAATTCGGTTAAACGCTCCCGCAAGGGCGTTTACACAGCGAATGTAAAATTTTTAGACTTGAGATTCGGGGGGCGTTTAACTAGTATTGAAAATCCATAAATCAAATAAATAATATTTTTGATGATAATAATTAGGTTTTTAAACAATAAAAATAATCTAAATTAGAGGTGTTGGCACCTCGGAAGCCTAATTCTGAGAGAAGTTAATATGCAATATCAGAACATAGAATTTGTATGCGCAGGAAATAAAGGAAGAAGCCCCTTAGCTGAGGCTTTCGCTAAAAGATATTTAGATAGAAAAGGTTTAGTGGAAGAAGTTGAATTAAGTTCAAGTGGAACTCTTGTTAATTTCTTAAAAAATCCGGATATGGAAACATTGGGAAACTTACTTGAAAGATTTAGTTATAAAGCTCTTCAACAAGGGATTATTAATGATGATGAGGTTGGCGAAATAAAACAAAGAAGGAATCTTGATAAAATCTTGGATAAGATTTTCGAAGAAATAAGAAAGAGAGAATCTGAGCAAAGAAGGATTGTTTTGGGAGAAAAAGGAATTTTTACATATCTTAATCCTAACAGACAATCGCGTCAAACAATAGTAAGAGCCAATGCTGAACTTATTCTTCCAATGGACGAAGAGAATTATGGGAGAGTTCAAGGCATTTATGCTCATGCGAGTACAACCCCTAAAATAGAATTGATTGGAAAAATAGATGATCCAATATTGTCAACTCTTGAAGAATATAGGGCTATTGTAAACCAAGTAGAAGAAGCAACAGAAAGAGCAATGGATAAATTTTTATAACGCAATATATTAAGTTTAACATGACCTACGAACCAATATTCAAACTTCCGTATTCAAACATTTTTATTACAGATTTGTTTGTTCCAGCTTATGGAAAATTTGAACCGATTGTTACAATAAAAAATGGAAAATGGGAGTTTTTTCTTTCAGAGGAAATATTAAAAGAATTAGCTGAACAAGGTTTTCAGATGGCTTTAGATGAAAAAACATTCAAGAGTTTTGAAGAAAGATACAAAATATTTTTAGAAAAAACAAACAAGTTAAAGGAAATAAAAATACAGGAAATTTCAAAGGAAGAATTTATTTCTTTTTTAAAAGAATTCAAGCAGTTTGTAAATGAATTCTTTGACACATATAAAGAGACAGAATTTTTTTATTTTAATAAAGTTGAAACTGAATTAAACAATTATGTTAAACAAACAGGACATTCTTTTGAGGAAGTTTTGTCTAACAAAGTCAATTTAGCTTCTTGGCCCGAAAAAGAAAGAAAACTCGCAGATTATACAATTTCTATGCAACATTTGAAATTTGAATATAGAAAACTTTTGAATGATTTAGCACTTGGACCGAACTCTCTTTTATCAGAAGTTTTGGGACAAATAGTCATGAAAACAAATAGAGAAGATTCTACTTCTATGACTTCTAAAGAAATAGAAAAATTATTGGAAGGAAAGGAAATAAAAGATTGTTCAGAAAGACATGTTTATTCTTTTGTTAAGTGGGATAAAGAAAAAGAACAACTAATTATCTCTTCTGGTGGAGAGGCTTACAGAAAAATAAGAGAATTAGAAAAAGAAATCCCAAAAGAAGAAGTTATCGGAACTCCTGCAAGTAAGGGCTGTGCTAAAGGGAAAGTTAGGATTATTCCCTTTTCTATGAATCCTGAAGAACATTTACATAAATTCCAAAAAGGAGAGGTTTTAGTTTCTACAACAACCGGACCCGAGATGGTTGTTATTATGGAAAAAGCAGTAGCTATTGTTACAGATGAAGGTGGATTAATGAGCCATGCAGCAATTATAAGCAGAGAGTTTAATATTCCTTGTGTAGTTGGAACAAAGTATGCGACAGAAGTTTTCAAAGACGGAGATTTAATTGAAGTTAATGCTAACAACGGAATTGTTAAAAAAATAGAAAAATTATAAATTTAAATTTAGGAAAAATGCGGGGGCGTTGAACTAGCCCTAAAAAATAAAAAATCATTTTCTAACCCCTACTTTTTTGATGGAAAAACCTTATCGTCGACAAACCATTCAAATAACTCGTGCTAACCTTAACCTAAGGTTAAACAT
>JAHISS010000127.1 GCA_018817905.1 Nanobdellota archaeon | reverse complement strand
TGCAAGAGAAAAAGCAAAAAGGGAAAAAAGAGAACTATCAAATCACGCAATCAAAGTTATCATGCTTTCATTCTGGGGAGTTATAGCCTCTCCAAATTTAAGATACTTCAATTTAGACATGGCAAATGCAATCACACACTTCGCACAATTCATAACCAAGTTAACAGCAGAACAAATCAAAAAGAAAGGTTACAAAACAATTTATTCAGATACAGATTCCGTCTTTGTAGAAACAAATCTTGGAAAGGCAAAAGCCAATGTCCTCGGAATGGAAATAGAATTATACATAAACAATTTTTATGAAAACTACGTAAAGAAAAACTACAACCGTAAGTCTTTCTTAGAATTAGAGTTCGAAAAACAATATCTCGCCATGATAATCCCAAAGGTCCGCGGAGGAGAAGCGGCCGCTAAAAAGCGTTACGCGGGCCTAAAAGAAGTAAATGGCAAGGAAGAAATCGAAGTCGTAGGTTTAGAGGCAATTCGCGGCGACTGGACAGAGGCGGCCCAAGAGTTCCAATTAGATCTGCTAAACAAGTTATTCCATGATGAACCTGTTGAAAAATTTATTCGCGATTATCTGAAAAAAATCCGCACAGGAAAACTAGATGAAAAGTTAATCTACAGAAAATCAATTAGAAAAAATCTTAAGGAATATACAAAAACAACACCGCCGCACGTCAAGGCCGCAAGAAAACTTCCAAGTCTAGAGTCCAACGTAATTGAATATTACATAACTCTAGACGGTCCGGAACCAATCCAAAAACTAAAACATAAACTTGACTACGAACACTACGTAGAAAAACAAATCAAGCCAATCGCAGAACAGATTCTCTCGCTATTCAACGAAAAATTCGAAGACCTTGCTCAAGAAACAAGGCAGACAAAGTTGTTCTAAAAAAAGTGAATCTCCCATCGCAACAAGACTACGTAACCGTAAAACCAGACTCCTGATTCTCAAGTTACCTAACCCCCCAACCAACTAAATAATTATCCACAAATATAATTAAATATGCAAACATCAATAAACTGCCAGCCTCGATAGTCGTCTGGTTTATGAGATAATTATTTGGAAGTGGAGTGCTTAAACATATTTTTTTTCAATAATAAAACTTCCAATCGCAACAAGCTTTTCTAATTACGTTTAATCATCCATATTTGTACTTATGCCATTTCTTGTCCCACTTAGAACGTACACGAATTTTTCTTGCATGTTTTTTTAAAATTCTTTTTACTTTTTTCAACTCCGGAACTCCAGTTCTTATTCTATCCTTAATTACCGACGCAACAACTCCTGCCACAAAAATCCCTGGACCAACCCCAATTCCATAACAAATCCACCTAATCAAATCAGGCGAGCTTTCATTTCTGCCTGCTAAATAATCTCCAAACAGATATCCTCCAACTAAAGGAATCCCAATTCCCAAAACATACTTTGCTAAATTTTTCGATCCTCTCACAAACCTGCTTTCCGGAGAACACAAACTAATTCTGCGCGAGTCATCAATCTGCAAACCTATTGCTTCTAATTTTGAAGGCTCTATTTCAAGATGTAAATCCCTTTCAGACCGCCCAGCATTGTGTTTTGTAAAAGCTCTCTCCCAACCTACGAAGCAACATCTGTGTAAAGAGCTTCCTCATAGTCCCACCTCTCAAAAATTCTTTCCCTTCTAAGTTCACAACATTTTTCACGAACTCTTCCACTATAAGACGTAATCCCCATCTTATTCGGGAGAATAGGTGATATTTAAACATTGTTGGAAAAATCCGAGAAATTTGAATATCATTCCTTTTTCATTTTAAAACAACCAATCAAATATTTTTTTTATCAAACCTTTAGAATCGGAATCCCTTACAACCTCTCCAGTTATCCCGCTATCTCCTTCAGAATCATCCCCACCACCATCTTCACTTCCGCCTGAATCATCCCCGCTACTTGCACTGTCTCCTGAATCGCCCTCATTAGAATCAACAGCAGGACCAACTTCATTACTTCCTTCTACGCTAGTTCCTTCAGCAGTTGTTCCTTCAGCATAATCCCCATCCCCACCGCCTCCTCCAACAATGTTATTTGTATCTCCTGAAGAATCGTCATTGCCCCGAGGCTCGTCAACTCTGTTTCCTGTAATTCCTTGGGGTCCTGGATCAACAACATTATCAGTACCATCTCCAGCAACATAAGTTTTAATTTCACGGGTTAAACCATCGTCTTTATCTTCTTTGACTATTTTAGTTGCAACTTCCCAAGTTAGACCATCATCAGTTTCCACAGTTTTATCAAACTTATCCACAACCCAATTTTTAATTTCTTCATCAATTTCTCCCATTCTTGTTTCTATTTCCATAACTCTATTCTGTCCGTCGTCTTCACCCATAACTATTTCAACTTCTCTCTCCAAAGTCTGTCCTTCCTTCCCTTCAACTTCCATAACTAACTCAGCTGTAAGTTCTGTCTTCTCCTCTTCCAAAATATAAACCTCAAAATCATCTGGTAAATTTTCTTCCTCAGCTATCCTGTTTCGAATTTCAGAAGAACTTCCTTTAACTTCCTCTGCAACATTCAAGGAAACTTTCTTCTGAACAGTCTGAAGCTTCTTCCAAGCATTTTCAAGATTCTCTGACATGGCTTCTTCATTTCCATTATGATTATTTTCTATCGCAGAATAAACCTCTTTCTCTTTGACCTCTAAAGCTAACCTTGCCTTTTTATCTCCAAAAGAAAAAAACATTTTAGTGTTATCAACAAATCTATCAAAACCAGAATAAATTTGGGTTTGTTCTTGAGCTAAGACTATGGGCAAAAATAATAAAAACCCTAACAAAAGTAAAACTACCACCTCTTTCTTCATTAACAACTTAAAACAAACGCATATAAAAAACTATCTTTTTGGATATCTGATTTCTTCAACACTGTTCGAAAGTCAATCTTTATTCTCCAACAAAAAAATAGAATCATTTTCCCTCACTTTTTCCTCCACGAAAATTGTAACATCTTTGCCGCGAACTTTTCCTTTTGCCGGGACACCATCCCGATAAACCTCTCCAACTTTTATTTTAACCACGCCAGTTTTCTTTCCAGTAATCAAAAGCTCGTCTCCTTTTTTTATCCCATTGGTTTGAATATCCAAATGCGCAACTTGTTTTTTTCCAAAATAATGCACAACTTTTCCAAGCTGAATTTTCCTGACCGTCGCCTTTGAACCAGAACAGCCAGCCCATTCGCCAAGCTGCTTCCCAAGATAATAACCGCCATGCCAAAAGCCGCGATTGTAAACCGTCTCAAGTTCCCCAATCCATTTTTTTACTTTCTTTTCTGTGAAAGAATTTTCCCCAACAGATTGGACTGCTTCCTTGTAAACTTTCGTAACTGTGTAAACATACTCTGCCGGACGAGCTCTTCCCTCGATTTTCAAAATTGAAACTCCTGACTCCAAAATTTTATCAAGAAATTTAATTGTGCAAAGGTCTTTCGGCGACATCACGTAATTGTTATCAATCACAAGTTCGTTCCCAGTTTCCTCGTCAATAACTTTGTATTTCCGCCTGCACGGCTGAAGACATTTTCCCCGGTTCGCCGAAAAGTTCGACTGCGCAAGCGACATGTAACATTTTCCAGAAATAGAAACACAAAGCGCGCCGTGACAGAAAATCTCAACTTTGACCAACTCGCCCCCAGGACCTTTAATTTTCTGTTTCTTTATCTCGTCGCAAATCTCTTTTATCTGCTTCAAGGAGAGTTCCCTCGCTAAAACAATTGCACCAGAATACTTTGAAAAAAACTTCACCGCTTCAAAATTAGAAACATTGAGTTGCGTCGAAGTGTGAACTTCCTGCTTTATAGAATTAGCGTATTCAATCGCCGCAATATCGCAGGCAATCACCGCGTCAATTTTATTCTTTTTCGCTGCGTCAATTATTCGCTTCATCGTTTTCAAATCGTCGCCATAAATAATTGTGTTCACCGTAAGATAAGTCTTGACTTTATTTTTCTTGCATGTTTCAACTAATTTCTTCATCTCACTTAAAGAAAAATTCTTTGCCCCATGAGTCCGCATATTTAATTCTTCAACTCCAAAGTAAACAGAGTCAGCACCTGCTTTGATTGCAGCAGCAAGCGATTCAAAGTTCCCAACCGGCGACATGATTTCCATAAAACCTCAGAGAAAACAGGATGTTTAAAGGTTTTGGAAGTTAGACATATCTACATAACTGCAAGGATTTTCTTCTTAATCGCTGTTAAACTCCCCGATAATTATTAACTTTATAGTAACTACAAAAACAAAAGGTTTATAAAATATTACATTGTCCGATGAATATGGAAATGAAACGATTGGAGGATTTAGGCAAGGGAGATCTTATTAGATTTATTCACAAGCATCAATTAGGAGATCCTGATGCATGGAATTACTGTCTAGTAACTGGAAGCCAGTATGTTAGGCTTGAACAAGGCCAAAATCCTGATGAGTTGGTAGAAGAAACTGTATACTCAAGAGACGAGGTCGAGGCAGGATGGTATGATGATTGTAAGGTTGGCTTTTGGATCCTTTATGATCCAACAAGGGATAGAGCAACAACGCACTTCATATCTTACAACAGAATCAGACAAGAAGACTTAGTGGTTGAACGAACTAAAGTTATGGAAGTAAGGCACCTTGTTTATGGTTTAGAGAAAAGGCGGGTTGAAGGTGATCCTGAAGCCACACGTATTGACTTACCTAACAGAGCTACATAAGATTCTAGTTGGTCATTAAGTCAAAACTCTCTTTCTATTTTTTAGGATTCTAAATTTATTGAACTTAACACCACCACACCATAAGTAAATTCAGGATGCGATACTCCTTCGGAGTTTTATCATAACTTTTTAACTGATAACAATCACACAAAAAAATATTCGACAGCCGCGTAGTAAATAATCATACAAAATTTTCAATTAACCGCCAATCTTAAAAACAACCAAACCATATAAAAACATGAACACTTTAACACTAATCTGCTGGGTTATTTCAATATACTTCCTACTCGCATTCGTAATTCCAGCGATAATCGTTCCAAATCTTTTTCTTTACAAAACAAAAACAAAAGTGACTTCTAAAAAACTCAAAGACAAGATTAAGCAGCTAAACAAAATAAAAGATGATGAAAAATTTATCAAAGCAGTCTTCTTATACGTCGCAAAAAGATATAAAATAGCACACAACCCAATCACATTCATCCTCAACCTTCCAAGATTATTCTGGCACAACCCCAATAAAATAATCGAAAGAGAAAACGAAATAGCCTACTGCCATGTCCAAGATCTAATGATTAAAACAATTCTCTTAGAAAGCAAAAGATTCAAAGAATCAGACATAAAAAGAAAAATAACTTTCTCAATGGTAATTCACCAGCATTTGCAAGTAATGGTAAATGGTAAAAAGGTCAACTTAGATCCTTGGGGCTACAATGAAGGAGTCCCTTACGGAAAATACCTCTCAACATACACTTATTTTAAGTATCGAAAGAATCGCAATTTGAAAATAAAACCACAATAAGATAATTTTATTAACAACTCCTCTCTTCTAATCTCATGACGAAAAACCCCAGGTACCAAATGAAACCTCTATTTGAGCAACGCATGCAAACTCTGCTTCCAGAAAAAAAAGATTTCGATAACTTCTCAAAGATAATTCACCAAGGTCCGGAAAACTTCATCCGGTGCAATACAATTAAAATTTCTCCAGAAAAACTCTTAGAAAAATTGGAAAGCAAATGGCAGGTAAAACAACCATTCCCCAAATTTCCAGAAATTCTCCTAGTTACTTCTGACCTCAAGCCAGGAGAATTAGGCAACGCGCTTGAACATCTTCTCGGTTACTATTACATCCAGGAAATTTCCTCAATGATGTCTGTCCTCGCTTTAGATCCTCAACCAGACGAATTTGTCCTCGACATTTGCGCTTCTCCCGGGAGCAAAACAACTCAGGCAGCTGCAAAAATGCAAAACAAAGGAACAATAATTGCAAACGATTTAAAACTTGACAGGATAAAAATTCTTTCAACGAACTTAGAGAGATGTGGTGTAACTAACACAATCACGACAAGAAACGACGCAATCTCCCTATGCTCTTCACTAAAAAAATCAAACTTCAGAAAGTTTGACAGAATCCTACTCGACGCACCATGCTCTGGCGAAGGAACTCTCCGCTCCTCTCCGAAAACTTTGCTGATGTGGAACCAGAAAGTAATAAAAAAATTATCAAGACAGCAAAAAAAATTCATCGCCTTTGCTTTCAAATGTCTAAAAGAAGGTGGAACATTAGTCTACTCAACCTGCACCCATGCTCCAGAAGAAAACGAAGAAGTCGTCTCATTCGCACTTGAAAACTTCCCAGTCAAAATAGAAACTCTTTCATTGCCGTTAAAATGCCGAGAAGGAATTTCACAATGGAAAGAAAAGAAATTCCACAAAGACGTAGAAAAAACCTGCCGCATTTATCCGCAAGACAACAACAGCGAGGGTTTTTTCGTCAGCAAGTTCAAATTGGTGGAGGAAATTGCATGAACATCTTGTTTGTCTGTAGGTACAACAGATTCAGAAGCGTCTTAGCAGAAGGCTTATTCAGAAAACACAACAAGAAACACAAAGTCAAAAGCGCAGGACTCATTGTTGGCTCTCCAATCGACGCAAACACAAAACAAATAGCCAAGGATTTAAAAATAAAAATAAAGAAGAATCCAGAACCGCTTTCAAGCAAATTATTCGGCTGGCAAGATTTGATAATTATCGTCGCAGACAACGTTCCATTAGAAGTTTTCAGAAAACAGCAAAACGTTAAAAGACTAAAATTATGGGAAATAAAAGACACGAATAATGATAACGAACGCAAACCAATTGCCAATAAAATAGAAAAAAAGATAAGGGGGCTAATAGAGGAAATAAAATGACTCTAACAAGAAATCAAATTACCGTGGGAATTGCAGGAGACCAACTTAGAAGAGAGATACCTAAACAACTTCCAAAAAAGGTATGTCGTGTGAACCTTCCAAAAGAATTAATAGAAGGCCGAGTAGAAGGTGAGATTCTTCAAATAGAAAACCCAAAGGGAGAATTAACCTTCCGTTTAAGTAATTGCTTCTACATTCCAAGAAAATGAATTACAAATTTATAAAATCTAGCGAAAAAAGAAAAATCTTAGCCGGGCTTGAAGAGCAATACGGAATCACAGACCTTCCTTACCTGCTTATTGAAACCGGCAAAAAACGACTCCGCGCATTTTCCGGCTCGTTGTCAAAAGAAGAAATCTCAGATCTTGCCCAGTTAACAAACATCGAGTTGATAGGAATGTATTTGATTAGCAGAAAAGACAACGATTTACGTTTAAACTTCGACGCTATTTCTCTTTTAAGAAATCAAATTACGAAAAACATTGTAGGGATAAACAAGGACCAATTTGAGCTCTGGATTCGCGGGCACGATTTAGAAATTGAAACACAAAGAGGAATCGTAATAATTTCATTTGAAAACGAATTAGTTGGAATCGGAAAATCAAATGCTGAAAAAATATTTAACTATCTTCCGAAGGAAAGAAGAATCAAAACAGCTTTGCCAGCCGACTCACAATTCCGAACTAACAAAACTCACGAAGACCTATAAACCATTCCCAAGTTTTCTTCAAACCTTGTTCAAAACTCCGCTTCGGTTCCCACCCGAGTTCATTCTTAGCAAGAGTCGTGTCAAGAACAATATCCCTCACTTCACCCTTGATAGAATCAACATGCCTTGCATCACCTTCAAAACCAGACAATTTTTTTAACATCTCAAAAATCTCATTGACACAAATCTTTTCCCCATTAGCTAAATGAAACAACTTATGTTTTGGATTTTTATCAATACAGCTAACAATAAATTCTGCCAAGTCAGCCGCATAAATAAAGTCTCTTGTCTGATTTCCATCACCAAAAATAATCGGACTTTCGCCCCCGAGCATCTGGCTGATAAAAAGTGGAATCACTCTTTTACAATCCGGATCATCTCTCGGACCATAAACATTGCCAAAACAAAAAATAAGATAGTCCAGCCCATACAATTGATTATACATCCAGACATAATGTTCTGCTGTATGTTTTGATATCCCATATGGCGAACAAGGGTTCAATGGGTGACTTTCATCAACAGGCAAATATTCTGGCTCGCCAACCCTTGCCCCTCCCGTAGAAGTGTAAATTATCTTTCCAACTCCATTTTTGCGGCACGCCTCCAGAACGTTTATCGTCCCAAGAATATTAGTCTTAGCGTCGTGAACTGGAGATTCCAACGACTCTCTCAACATCACCTGAGCCGCGGCGTGAATAACAATTCTGGGCTTCTCAGTTTCAAAAATGTCACCAATATCAACAGTTATATCTCTCTCGTAAAACTTTGCTTTTCCCGAAACATTCTCCTTTTTCCCAGTGCTCAAATTATCAACAACCACAACTTCATGACCTTTCTCAAGCAGTAAATCAACCACCTGGCTGCCAATAAACCCTGCTCCGCCAGTCACCAAAATTTTATTCATTTCCATAACAATCAAAAACTAAAAGACTTAATAAATCTGCCCAAAAAATTATTTGTCCAGAGTCATTATCCAAAAAATTTTGCGACAAAACAGTAAATAATTTTGCTATTTTCTAAGTTGTAATTTCACAATCCTAAATCTCTTTTCACATCTCCTATAATTTGGTCCATCTCATCGCCATACAAATTTGCTAAAACTTCTTCATAAGATGCCAGAACTCTTTGGTTTATCCCTCGCGCTAATTGTTTAATCAAATATTCTCTCAAAGTAGGCAAATCTACATCTCCCCTTCGTTCTCCATCTACCTCAACCCTTCTCATTCCTTTATAATCATGCCAACAAACCATTTTCTTAGTCAAAGCAAACTTTATTTAAACCTTCGCATCATTAAACTTTCGTGGAAAACAAAAGACCAAGCTGGGATGAATACTTTATGAACGTGGCGCACAGCGTCAGAGAAAGAGCAACATGCGACCGCGGCAGAGCTGGCTCGGTGATAGTCAAAGACAAAAGAATTTTAACAACTGGCTACGTCGGTTCTCCGAGCGGCCTGGCGCATTGCGACGACGTCGGCCACATCATAAAAGAGCTCAAACACGAAAACGGAGAAATAACAAAACACTGTCTTAGAACAATCCATTCAGAAATCAACGCAATCCTACAGGCAGCAAAATTCGGCACTGCAATCGACGGCGCAACCCTTTACACAACAATGGCGCCCTGCCCAACTTGCGCAAAAGCAATCATCACAGCAGGAATAAAAAGAGTCGTGGCAAACAAAAACTACCACTGGGCTGAAGAATCAAAAGCCCTTTTCCAAGAAGCTGGAGTTGAATTCAATCTCCTTAATCAAGAAATAACAAGTTACGCAGAGATGTAACAGAAATCTCTTCCTACAAACCACCCAACCCGCCACAAATCCACCAACCAAAACATTATCTCAAAATCCAACCAGCATTATGCTCCCGATTGATTTTATTATTAACTTTAGAGGGTTTGCTGGAATTAAAAATATTTTTTCAAAAATTATATGCTAAGATTTATCACTTTTTACAATTCCTATAATTCCGCCAATCAAAACAAGAACTCCGCCAATTCCCAAACCTAAAAATATTCCCAGCCCGCCCAATACTGTGACAACAATGCTGTCTTTCCTTGTCAGCTTCTTTCCAATCCTTACAACGTAAAATATCAAAACTAAACTAAGAATTATTCCGGTTATTGACAAAATTAAATGCCACAACATCAGACCTTCGAACATTTGCAAAGAATCCGAAACACTCCAATCAATCCGTTTAAGCACAAAGTATGAAACAATCCTCATCAAAGACAAAAGTAATCCGAGAATTACTCCAATCAACACCAAAACAAACGGAGCTTTTGATTTCATCTTCTTATAGGAATAACTTGATATTTAAAAGTTTTTATCTCACTTTTCTCCATTTGTCCATAAAGGGAATCTGTAAATCCACATCTCCACTTATCCATTCTTCGCGTGTGAAATTTTTGTCTAAGTCCACTACGGCATATTCACGAAATTTCCCGCCATTGGGAAGTGTGAACGATTTAACCAGTCCGTCTAATGTAGGGCAAACTCCAAAAGAAGGCGGCTTCCCTAAAGCTCCGAATCCTTCATCAGTCCTGTATAGAAACACAGCGTGCAAAACATCTCCGCGCATACAAAGTAAAAGAGGTTCGTAACCATCATCAGAAAGCAAAGCAGCTGCAGAAGTCGCGTAATCCAAACAAACACCTTTAGCTCTCGTATGATTATACTTGAAACTCTCCCCTTTGCTTCCCACGTTAAACAGTCTTAAACTAAACCCTTCTTCTTCATCTTTATCATACTCAAAATGCCTGTCCAAATAATCTTGCGCTTGCTCAGGGGTTCTAACATGTTCAATTGCTTCTTGCCAAGTTAACTTGCTATAATCTGTCGGATTTTCTACCAAACTTTCCCCTTTTCTTATCGGAGGAGCTGACTGAATCAAATCTGGAGACATGGTTTTATAAGTCGCGCATCCTGAGCCTAACAATGAAATCCCTACTAAAACAACCGCAGTGATTTTTCTTCCAACCTTTCTAATCAATTTTCCTGACATAAAATAATAACCTACTCTGATTATTTAAAGGTTCCTTTTTATTGTAACCAGAAAGTGACAAATATAACCTCACAATCTAATGGGCGCACATAAACTAAACTTTTAATAATGCCGCTAATTTAATTATAACATGGAAAAAGACGAAATTCAAAAACTAACCAACGCAGGAGAAATCGCTAAAAAAGTAAAGGAATTTGCTAGAGAAATAATAAAAAAAGACGTTCCTCTTCTGAAAATAGCAAACAAAATCGACGCTAAAATCGAAGAGCTCGGGGCTAAACCTGCCTTCCCAATAAATCTTTCAATAAACGAAGTCGCAGCGCACTCAACTCCAGCGTTCAACGACGAAACCCTTGCCTCTGGTTTGCTAAAAGTCGACATCGGCGTCCACGTTGACGGTTACATAGCAGACACAGCATTTTCATTAGACTTGGAAAACTCTGAAGAAAACAAAAAACTAATCCAAGCAGCAGAAGCAGCACTCAACTCTGCACTTGAAAACATTTCCACAAAAACAAAGCTAAGAGAAATCGGAGCAAAAATAGAAAAAGAAATAACGTCGAGAAAATTCCAGCCAATCATAAATCTCTCCGGACATTCTGTTTCGCAATACGACCTCCACAGCGGAATAACAATTCCAAACTACAACAACTCCCAAGACTTTGAAATCGGAGAAGGCAGTTTTGCAATCGAACCGTTCGCAACTTCTGGTTCAGGAAAAGTCAAGGACGGCAAACCGTCGGGAATCTACAACTTAGAAAAAGAAACCCAAGTCAGAGATTCATTCGCGCGAGAAGTCCTTGCCTACATCAAACAAGAATTCAAAACTCTGCCATTCTGTTCACGCTGGCTTGTCAAAAAATTCACAACACGCGCCCTGCTCGCACTAAAACGCCTCGAAGAAGCCCAAGTGATTCACCAATATTCCCAACTCGTAGAAACCCAAAGAAAACCAGTCGCCCAAGCAGAACACACAGTCATCTTGACAGAGAAAGAAAAAATTGTTACGACTTAAAATGAATCTTGATGAATTAAAACAAAAACTGAGAACCTACAAAAAAGAAGACATAAAAATCACAAGTCATGCAGATATGCAGGCGTATGTAAGAGAAATCAACGTTGAAGAAGTAAAAGAAAATATTACCAATCCATAAAAATTAGTTTATTTTGAAGAACAAAAAACCAAAAATTCAAGTGAAAAGAAATATGACTGCTATTTCGCTTACTCTGATAATTTTTATCATAGATATATTATAGTAACAAATAAAAAGCTTGTTATAGTTACAATTATTAGTATAAACAGAAAATGGCAAAGCACTATTGAAAGGAAAAAATGGAAGAGTTCAAAATAAGTTATGACGAAGATAATGATGATTTGTTTATGTTTTTAGATGGCTCTAAATCTGCAGGAGCAGTAGAAATTGGCAATTTTGTATTTGATTTTGATAAAGATGAAAAATTAATTGCCATCCAAATCCTCAACGCTTCTGAAGTTTTATCTAAACTGATGAAAAAAATAATCTCTCTAACAAGAATAAGTAAAATAAAAGTTGAAGTAATTAATTTTAGAAATATGGACGCAATTGAAATTGAACTAGAAAAAGAAAGAATTCCGATAATTATACCAAGAATCAGGGAAGGAAGTCCGGCATTGAGATATTGACAAAAAACTAAAGCTCCCAATCACAACAAGTAAAATCAAAAGACAGTCATTATCAACAACACATATCCCTATCGCTCCTGGTTTATATGATAATCCTAAAGCGGGGCGGCGGCATTTACCAAGGAGCAAGCTGTTGGGATTTGTTTCCGATTAAAATAATCGCAATCAGGACTTTAATACCAAGTAACTTTCTAATTTCAAATCATGAAAAAGTAGGGATTGTTGGATAACATTGAGAAGGTGGAGGAAATTACTAAAGCTAACGCAACCAAAAACTTTTAAAACAAACATCTACTTCAATAATCGCCCTCCATAGCTCAGTGGCTAGAGCGTCCGGCTGTAGAATAGCGTTGACATTCCTCTTAATGAGGAAAAGGATGAAACGTAATTAGCCGTTCCTTGCGGACTGCAAAGCAGAACCCGGAAGATCCCAAGTTCGATCCTTGGTGGGGGGATTATTGGGGCTGTGGAACAGCCCCCATTTTATTCTCCAAGGCTCTCACTCGTGCAAACACAAACAGTTTGGGCGGACAAACAAGATTCACGAAGTGAATCCTATCATAGTTTCTTTGATGCGTACAACTTTCTTTTCTAAAGAAAGTCGTACATTCGACTTTGGTGGAGGGATTTTTTTATTTCGTTATGCTTAGAGGGTGAATTGAAAAAATCCGTTAATTCGAAAACAACCGTTTTTAGGAAAGAATAAAAACCTAACGCACATACTAATATCATGAAAAGGGGGCGTTTTGGAATAACTTCAACTCTTGTGAGTGAGGGGTATTAAGATTTAATGTTTCTTAAAAGTAGTAACAAATAGCAAAGTTTAAAAGGCAATAACTCCACAAAAAATTATGGTTGCGATGAGAACAAACGGCAAATTTCAGTCACGAATGGATGAAGTAGTTAGATGGCTAAATAAAAGAGAGCACCCCAGTTATAGGTATGGGGAAAGAATAAACAAAGCAATACGTTATCTGTTTTTAACAATTATATCTTACATATTTATGAGGATTGTTTACTTTAATCTTTCACAAGTTAATACTATAAAGATACTATTTATTCAACTAGGTGGTTTTCTATTAGTGGCTTCATTTGTATTTTTTGTTTATTGTTCTTATAAGCTAATCATAGAAATTTTTAATTGGTATTTGCGTCAAAAACATTGGATAAGGTATATTATTTTGTTATTGGTATTGATCTTGTTCTTAATTGCAAATGGACATAAAACTACTCTTTTTGACACTTTTATCAGTTTTTATAACTCATTAGATTTCAAGCAAATTAGTCCATTTTGTAAAATCGTTCCAACCTAAACTTAAGAATATGACCAAAGCAAACAAAAACAAAGTTGAGAGTATTCATTCATTAAAATGGGAAGAGTAAAAGTAAATACTGGCGGAACGATGGAGATAGTATATCCCAAGGATTATTCATACCCAGAAATATCGAAAGAATTGGCTAAAGATATTAAAGAAGCGTACGAAGACGCTAAAAAGGAGAAAGCGAAGGAGAATAAGTCGTGTTCTTATTATTCGTGCAAAGAAGAAACAAGATTATTGGATTGCCCATACTGCCAAGAATATTTTTGCAAAGACCATATAAAACCAAAACCTGCTGGTAATAGGAAGGATTATTCGAAAAATAAATATATTGCTCAAAAATTTATTAAAGAATTACATAAAAAAAGAGGGCATCCATGTTTGCCCTATACTCCAATATGGCTAAGGAAAATAGAAGAACTCCCAACAGATTTTCCTATCGATAACCCTGCGAGTCCCACAGAAGTAATACCAGAACCCATAAATGAACCCTCAAAACAAAAGCGTCGCGGATTGTTTAAAAAAGTTTCGAACTGGCTAATTAGTCGTTCTTGTAGCCCATATAATTATGATATCAGAATGAATTATGTAACAAATCTTTTACTTCTCTTTAGTATTGCATTATTAAGTCTAAATATTTTATATCCTAACCTAATTAAGTTAAATAATTTAAATGTCATTTATATCTTTCAGATTGGGGGCGCAATTTACCTCTTAGTAATAATATTGTTCATCTACTTATTATATTCTATTATATCAGAACTTATTAACTGGGGAAAGAGACAAAAACACTGGATAATATACTCAATTTTGGTTGGTATTATTATTTTATCGTTAATAACTCTTAGTTATGGAGGGATAAATATTTTTAATCCTGTTGTCAAATATTATGAAGAAACAGATTTTAACCAGGTTTCTCCAATCAATCTGGGTTTTGAAAGACCAGAATACAGATTGCCTAAAGAAATGAGCGACTTGTCAAATTATGCTCTACAACAAATAAATGATATTAGGGGAAAAAATAATATTGTTCCAATCGAGAAAGATAGAAAGTCCTACCAGTTTGCTGTTTTTTTAACTAAGGAACATGCTAAAGAGAATAGCCATTATGCCAAGTGGTCAAATTTTACACCAGCATTTAAACTTGGTGATAATGTATCGATTCTTGTGGGCTTCCCGCTTGCATATTCAGGAAAAGATACAATGGATAAAGAAGCAATAAATTCTTTTATAGAGGGTTGGAGTATAAATCCTATTGAAAAAAATATTATTCTAAATCCTGAGTACAATACAGGAGGTTTAGCATGTTTTGGTTCAACTTGTGCCTTAGTTGTTTCTACTACGCCAAAACCAGTTTCGACAAATAGTTATTATTCAGACCTATCTTCAAATAAAGATACTTCTCTAAACGATATCTCATTGCCAAACGCAGAAGATGACACAGACAAAAGCGATTTTTTCTATACCCCTCCAGAAAGAGAGGAAGAATGCAAAGAAACTTTTGAGAAATTAAATGAAATCAGAATCAATTATGGAAAAAAACAAATTAGTTGGGATAACAGAGCATATGAATTAGCTGTAGACAGGTCTAAGGACATGCAAGAAAATAATTATATGGACCATACATCTCCGACCGGACAGTGTCCTGAAAATATGAAAACTAGTTATGGATTTAAAAGTAACGAGTATCTTGCGGAAAACGCTGGAGGAATGAGTTATTACAGTAGAGGAAATGTTGCAGGAAATTGTGATGAAGCACTGGATAGTTGGTTATCAAGCAGGGGACATAGATATAACCTGCTATATGATGATCACAACTCTGGAGCAATTGGTTGCTATTATGAAATTTGTGTGTTTTTAGGTGTGCATAATGATTTTTATGGATTGGGTGGGGGAGGCGAATGTTATACTGCTGCAGAGGGCAGTGCATATTGGAATATGGCCGGCGTTCAACCTGGGGAAGTTTAAAGTTAAAACACTAAACAAATAATCATAATGATCGTTTTTAGCAAGGTTTAAAGAATGTAAAAACCCCATTTTAAGATGAAGATAAAAAAGAAAACTCTTCTAATTTGGTTTATATTAATTGTTTTAGTTAGTGGTTATTTTTTATTTTTAGAATCAGATTATCCAGCAGATGATTACGGAAATTATAATGATTCTTTAATAGAAGAAGAAAACGACCATACACAAATAGAAGACCAATTTAGCAATGTGGAAGAATTACACTGGGGACATATGCCTCTGACATATAAAGTGATTGATGGAGAAATATGTGAAGGTATTCAGCTTAGAGCAATTAAGAATTCTTTTGAAATATTAGAAAATCTCACGGATGGATATGTTAGTTTTGTTGAGAGTGGAGGTAACGTGGACATAGATGTTTATTGTATAGACAGAGAAAAAGAAATAGAAAAATTAAAAGAACATAAAATATGCAGTTATCATGTTTTTAATTATTCAAAAACTAGCCTGAGCACTTATGAAGAAGGAATACTAAACATAGAAACTCAAAGGTTTGTTAGTGCCAGAACATTGATTAGAACAGAAGAGAAAACTATTTACGAAGTTTGTTATATTGATATACAGAATGTGACATTCTCTTTTAATTTTGATGCATTGGGAGAAGGGGGACCTAATTACCTTCTTGGAAATGTTATAGTAAACTCTTCAGTTAACATCTTTAAACTGGGAGAGAGTTGGACTACTTGTACATCTTTTCCTACAAAAGAAATGCATGAGATTTTGCATGGTTTTGGTTTTGGTCATTCATATGAACCTTACTTTGACCCATATTATGGATATAGTGCTCAAGATATCCACTATCTTAGTGACTTAATGTTTCCCCGCCTTTACTGTCAATATAACAAAGGATTACAAGAAAAGTATATTTCCTGTTTAAAGTATATTTATTCAAATGCTGAAGTTGGAAACTGTTATGACGTGAGTTTTTTAGGCGGATGTCCTGCTGGAACATATGAGGTAGAAGGAACTGAATGGTGTTGTCCCGAGCCGAATATGATAATAGAAGGAGAATATTGTGTATTTGAAGATGGAATATATTCTTCACCACAAGCTCCAACCAATCGTTCGCCTTACTGAAAAAGGATAGTCTTTAATCAAACAAACAACTATTTTACCAAGCTTCAACAAAACATCTTCCTAAATAATTTTTACAATTCACCTATCGCCCAACAAAAACAACATTCCCACTCATTCCACCCTTCGCATCCATGATCTCACCTTCCCCACCAGACTTATCATCACCCTCGCCCCCATCATCAGGACCGCCGCCAAACATCCCCTTGAAAAAATCCTTCAAAAAAGGCCT
>JAHISS010000126.1 GCA_018817905.1 Nanobdellota archaeon | reverse complement strand
GAGAAAGTCTTTTCGAATTTTTCTCAGGAAGTCAGAACAATTTTGGAGGATAAACCTCCAAATTCTTAATAAAGGAGCCAACTGTCAAAACTGTTTGAGTGACAGAATTAGTCGGATCTATGTGGCGAGGTCAAGATATAAAGTATAAAACCTTTTAGAAAATAGTTTCACTTCCAACCAACTCATTAGATTAACAATAAAACCAATCGATGTAATATTAATTGAGTTTGGATAATATCGAATTAGGTGGAGTTGTGGAGATGGCGGGGTAACTTGTAAAAAAATAGCCTTAATTGTAGCCACTTCTCGCAGTCACGTATGGCATTTAATAATAGCACAATACTCCACACGCAACATGCTCGCCCCCAATGGTTAATAATAAAATCAATCAGGACATATTGATTGGATTTGAGATAATTATTTGAGTTAGTTAGGGTTTGGGTATGTTGGGTAACTTGTTTTTGATTAGGGTATGTTCAAAGGTCTGAAATGGGTTTGAGTTGGTTGTCTCCTGCAAGCACAAGTGAATCAGTTGTGAAATATCTTGGTTGTGTAATCTTTTTTATTCTTTTTAATAATGGATATTTTACTTTTTGCAATTGTATCCTATCAAGCTGACTTCCAATGCCAATGTATTCGTTATTAGGACCTATATAATCTCTTTCACCATTTTTCCTTAGACCTGGAATGAGATCTAATCTTGCTCTTAGAACATTAATTTCTTCTCTGCTGAAAGGCAGCCATCTACCGCCATTAGCGTCTTTTACTAAGTAAACTGCCATATAAACTTTCTAAATAGATTGTTTTTAAGTTTTTGCATAATGCGGCTCCATCCGAAATTGTCTTTTCGTTGGTTCTCAAACCCTGCTAACATTTCTTCTACGAAGAAACTCGCGACCACGCACCTTTGTTGGGTTAAACATTTGTGGTGCGTAATACGCTCGCCCACCCCCTAGTTTTTGCGTTTCCAATTAAATAGTAGAACCATGACCTCTGGACAGAGCCTATAATGTTAAGTGAAGTTCAAAACGCAGCATAAATAGCCTAATTTTCTGTCCACCACCAAACAATTTTAGATTATTAAACAATTACGATGACAATATTATTGATAACACTGGGATTATATTATGTCAATGAATATTAGGATGTTACATTTGTAGGTTTACTTTACACGAAATAGAAAAGAAAACCTAATTAATAGTTTTCCTGATGTTTTCAATGTTTTCAGCGACTTCTGACCCTTTCTTTGTCAGCTTGATTAACTTAATCCTGCCTTTTTTCTCAAACACAACAAGGCCGAGTCTTTCCAAGCTTTGCAAAATCTTTACCGCATGGCTGTAAGTACAGTCAACTTCTTTTGCTAAAATGCTTCCATACCTAACTCGTGCAATTCTTTTCAGCGCGACTAACATCATCGCTGGTTTCCGTCGGAAAAATATGTCAAAATTGTCTTTCATTTTATTCTTTGAATTGGAAATATGTTTTCCAATCTATATATCTCACACCATAGATGGCTTTTAAATCTTTCTGCATGTTTGTCATCCAAGACAGTAGCAAACTAAAGATACTAATTGAAAGAGACACTAAGCGATTATATAGCTTCGGGTGGATAAAAATTTATAAATGGCAGTATTCTCTGGCTTGTATGAAAAAGACAATAAGTTTTGTGCTTGGGGTTTTGCTTTGCTCTTCGATGGTTTTTGCGTTTTCTCAATTTGACAGATTTGATAAACTTCCAGAACAAAGTCTTCCAGAACCGCAGGTTTGCGAGTCTTGTTTAGACACAGATTATTTTGTTACAGAATTTTTTGAATTTGAAAGTGAAAGAGATATTTCAGCTTATCGGTGCAGGAGGTATTTTAACACAACACTGCCTTATGAATTAGAAGATTGCATTAACTTGAATGATATTACATCTAATTTTGGATTTGATTATGACGATGAAGTATACACCGGCGATACTGGTTGGGCGCATCGAAGTCTTTTCCACGTTTTTCATTTAGAGAATGTGGGAAATCCGGATAAGATTAATCAGATAAGTGTTGAATATGTTTCATTTAATGCAAATTACAACAATGAGAGAGTTCATTCTCTTTACATAAAGAATTTTGAAACAGGAAACTGGGAGATGATTGGAGAAAATGTTGTCATGCCTCGAAGCGAAAGCGCTTTTGAGTTTAGCACACCAGAAGGCAATCAAGAGAGATATGTAAGTGCTGGGAAGATTTGGTTTGCTTCGACGGATAATCTTATCGCATTTGGCGCGATTAACTCTGATTATTTCAGGGCTGAGTTAGATATGTTGCAGCCAGAGCAAGAAGATAATTAGTTTTTGTGATTTTTGGAGATAAAATTTTTATATTGATGGAAAAACAGATAAGGTTAATGTGAGCCAGATTTGTGGATAATTATGGATAACTATCGCGGGTTGGGCGGGGTAACTTGTTGCATATAATCTTTAAAAAAATAGCTGAAATAATTTCCACCCCCCGAATTAATAATAAAATCAATCGGGGGCATAATGCTGGTTGGATTTTTGGATAATGTTTGGGTTGGTTAGAATTGGGTGGGCTGGGGTAACTTGAAATCTTCTTGTGCTGAGATACTAAGATTAAGGGGCGTTGTCCGGAATTGTTTTTTCGTTGATTCTCAAAACCCCGCTAACATTTCTTCTACGAAGAAAAACCCGCCCTTTTCGTATTTGTGTTTCCAATTAATTAGTAGAATCAGCGAACTCTGGACAACGCCAGATTAAGGCAAACTTTTATAATCCCCACCCCTCTTTTTTTAAGATGACGAAACAAAGTAAGAAGATGAAAATTCTCGCGGTTTCAGATATTCACGGGGATTCTAAGAAAGTGGAGAAGTTAGCGAAGCGGGCAGATGACGAAGATGTTGATTTGGTTGTTTTGTGCGGCGATATTACTGGATGGGTTGAAACGAAGAATATAATTAAACCGTTTAAAGACAGGGACAAGAGGGTTTTGATTTTGCCTGGGAACTGGGACAGTTTTGCGACAGTTGATTTTTTGGCTTCGGTTTATGGTGTGAGGAACTTGCATGGTTATTCAGTTATGTGCGGCGATGTTGGTTTTTTTGGGGCTGGCGGTGCTGTTGATGCGCCTGGTCTTGGCAGAGTGACAGAGAGGCAGTTGTTTGACAGTTTAGCCAGAGCGCATAAAGATTTGGAAGGCATAGAACGGAAAATAATGGTGACCCACATGCATCCGGCTGGGAGCAAGTCAGAGTTTTCTGGTTTTGTCGGGAGCAAGGGAATTAGAAAGGCGATAGAAAAGTTCAAGCCAGATATTTTGCTGCACGGCCACATTCACGAGGGCGGAGACATGGAAGAAACAATTGGAAAGACGAGAGTAATTAATGTTGGGAGAGAAGGGAAAATTATTGAAATTTGAAGTTCAGTTATATTTCTTTTGATAGGATTTTTCATCTCCGTATTCCAGAAATTTCTTTTGGTGAGGTTGTTCGTGGAATTCATGATTTTTTTTGTGCTTAATGGCACACCAGTAGTTTTCAGTTCTCGCACCTATCTCTGTAATATATCGTGCAAATCCATTGGCATATCCGCAATATGCACATGCTAATTTATCAAACCAGTTCAAATATTGCAGTTTATGTCTATCGATTCTTATGTAAGCCCTTCTCTTCACAAGGGGAATATTACATAAACGAAATCCAATTCGGTGATATATTTCCACCATGATATCGAGGGCAAAAATGAAAGGTGCGAGCATAACTAGGAGGATTGCTGAAAGAACGTGTTGCAGGACTTTTTTCTTGTGAAGCTTTCGATCCATAATGAAATAGTATGACTGCAGATATATTAATGTAACTGAACTCTAAATTGAGTTTAACATCGGAATTTAACGGAGTTGCAGAAGGGAGTGATTCCACCTACAAATACTTAAATTTTAATACCCTTTAATTTTAGTGTTAAAATGGCAGTTAAGGATTTCATTTCTGTGAAGGATGTAAAACAGACATTTGAGAAGGTTGAAAAGGAAAGGCCGAGCTTGGCGGAGCGGACGACAGTTGAATCCCCGGGGAGGCCGGTGTCTGCGGATTCTTTGGAAGAGGACAAGAAACCGAAGAAAAGGAGAAAGGCGCGGGCAAAGAAAGTTGAGCCGAATAAAATCGAAGCTCCGAAGGGAGATTATGTTTTTATCATCACTGAAAAACCTCAGGCAGCGCAGAAAATTGCTGATTCTTTGGGGAGTGCGAAGAAATACACAGACGGCGGCGTGTCTTATTACGAAGTTGAGCATGGCGGGAAAAACATTATTGTTGGTTCTGCTGTTGGACATTTGTTTAATCTTGAATACAAAGAAGGGCAAAGGGGCTGGCCGATTTTTGAACTTGAGTGGAGACCGTCGTATGAGCGCAAAGCTTCTTCTTTCACTAAGAAGTATTACTTGCTTTTGAAAAAGTTAGCTAAAAAAGCTGGAGAGATAATTGTTGCGACAGACTATGACATTGAGGGCGAAGTTATTGGATGGAATGTTTTGAGATTTATCTGCAAGAAGGATAATGCGAAGCGGATGAAATATTCGACGTTGACAAAGCCCGAGCTTGTGAAGTCTTTTGAAAACCCGATGGACGAGCTGAATTGGGGACATGCTTATGCTGGCGAGACGCGGCATGTTTTGGACTGGCTTTACGGGATTAATTTATCAAGAGCTTTAATGTCTGCGATTAAGACAACTGGTTCTTTCAAGCTCTTGTCAATCGGAAGAGTTCAAGGACCAGCGTTGAAAATAATTGTTGACAGAGAGCATGAGATTGCTAACTTTAAATCCGAACCGTTTTGGCAGATTTTTGCTGTTGTTGGGGGTTTTGATTTTAAGCATCCAAAAGATATTTTTGATAAAAATGAATTGGAGAAGTTTAAGGAAATAAAAGAAGGTGTTGCAGAGACAAAAGAGTCAGAGGAAAAAGTTACACCACCAGTTCCGTTTGATTTGACAATGCTGCAAAGGGAGGCGTATCGGCTTCACAAGGTCGGGCCTTCGCAAACTTTGTCTGTTGCGCAGAAACTTTATCTCAGGGGTTTGATTTCTTATCCAAGAACTTCTTCACAGAAGATTCCTAATGAGATTGAGCCGAAAAAGATTTTGAAAACTTTGGCAAAGCATTTTCCTGAAGCAGGAGCTGCGAAAAGGGCGAAGCCAGTTGAAGGCAAAAAGTCAGACCCAGCGCATCCTTCGATTTATCCGACTGGGGAGTTTGCTTCGTTGGAAGGAGATGAAAATAATATTTACGAGCTTGTTGTGAAGAGATTTATTTCAGCGTTTTCTGATGATGCTGTGACTGCTAATAAGCGCGTTGTTATAACTGCAAAGAATGATGACAAGATAAAGTTCACCGCATCTGGGTTGAAGGTCAAGGAAAAGGGCTGGACAAGAGTTTATCCTGCTGTTTTGGAGGAGAAAGATGTTCCGACTTTGAACGGCGATGTGAAAATTGACGAGATAAAAATCGTGGAGAAAGAAACGCAGCCGCCGAAGCGTTACACGCCGACTTCTTTGGTTACGACTTTGGAGAAGAAGAATCTTGGGACAAAGGCGACGCGGTCCAGTATTGTTGACATTTTGTTTAACAGAGGTTATTTGGATGGGCGTTCGATACAGGCGACGCCGCTTGGGATGAAATTGATTGAATCTTTGGAAAAATATTCTCCGATAATTATTGACGAGAACTTGACAAGGCAGTTAGAGGAAGAAATGGAAAAAATTCAGAAGGGAAAGACTCGGGAGATTCTTGAGAAAGAAGAAGAGAAAGTTGTTGAAAAGGCAAAGCGTTTGATTACAGATATTTCGAAAGAGTTTAAGGCGAAAGAAAGGGAGATTGGCAAGGGAATTTTGTCTGGAATTGAGGGTTTGCGCGAAGTGCAGAACGAGCAGAACACTCTGCGGGTTTGTCCTAAATGCGGAAAGGGTGATTTGAGGATTATGTATTCGAGGAAGACGCGGAGCCAGTTTGTTGCGTGTTCGGCGTATCCAGATTGCAGGAATACTTACAATGTGCCTCCGAATTCTTTTACTAAAAAATCTGGAAAGGATTGCCAGGATTGCGGTTTTCCAAAATTGATTTCTTTGAAAAAGGGCAAGAGGCCGTGGGAATTTTGTTTTAATCCGGAATGTCCTGACAACAAAAAGCGCAGGGAAGATTGGGAGAAGAAGCATGGGCGGAAAATTGGTTCGCGAGGAGATGATGCGGAGGGAGAGGATGGGAAAGATACGGGTGAAAACTCATAACTGACTTCGTCAAGTTATTCGTCTAGTAAAAAATGATTATCTCGGAAGGAACGATGTTAGGGTGGGAGGATGGAAAGAATATGTTAAGAAATCTCTGCCGGAGTTGCGGGGTGGTGAGAAGTTGGAGGGTGGGGAGAGCAAATAATCACTGGTTTTTTACTTTTAAGAAAGTAGGCTTAATCTGTCAACTTAGGGATTAAGTCTACTTCTCTGAATGAAATCAAGAAATTTCTCTTTGTTTTGATAGGTATAACCTATATTGGAACTTCAATGGCAAAATATTATTCAATCTTGTGTTAGAACTTGAAAGTATAACGATTACATCTACGAAAAAGTAGATGTAATATATGTTAGCCAAAATCTTGAAATTTAAATAAAACGAAAAGCCCTCCTTAAAAAATTAAAATGAATCCGAGTTTAATAATCGGTTAAAGTTATCATAATTTGCTTCAAAACCATAGACTTTTTTGAACAGTTTATTGAAAACCTCTTTAGAAGTAACGCTAGGAAGTTGTTTGATTAATTTAACAAATTTATTTTTCCCATATTTTTCAACTAATAACTTTATTGCGTGTCCAGATTCATGATAGACTTCGTTATCTGCTCTTAGTTTGTAAAATTTTAAAAATTTAGAAAATTGTTTTGGTTTTTTTCTGTAATTATTTTCTCCTGCTAAATATCTAGCAATGCCTTCACTAATCCACATTGGTTCATAGCGATCTTTTGTAATTTTACTGAAATATGAATGTACTAGTTCGTGAATTATTAACCCTTTGTAATATACCTCCCTATAAGGTTCAGAACTTTCTTTTTCATAATTCTTTCTGTCTAAAATAAATATATCTTTTTTATCAGGCCATCCAACAACCCAACGTTTTGTCTCTTCTTGTACTAACATATTTATTGTTTTTCTATTAGAAACCACATATATTTTAGGTTTATTTTCTTTCCATTTAAAACCAAAGAAATCATTTAATTGGTTTAATGTTTCCTCATATATTTTATATATAAATGGATCGGGTATATAATTTGTATAAAATGCCATAAAAAGTATAGACTTATAGCAAGAGACATTAATCTCTCCCCAAAGATTAAATAGTAAATAATCTATTTGTTCATGGGAGGTGAACCATGAATAAAAAAGAATTAAATTTTCTGAAGAACGTTTACAAAAAAGAGAAAGACGGAAAAATAAAAGAGAGAATCTTAATGCTGATTCATTCTTACGAAGGCAAAACTTCAAGGTAAGTGTTTAGCTTCTTAACGTCTGCTTCATCATATTCTGAGGATTCAATCTCCTAAGTTTCCACGTCTGCAATAAAGAAAGTAAAACTTCCATTGTGTGAGTTCCCTTTTCATTTCTCAATGTCCCAGTAATCTTTCTT
>JAHISS010000125.1 GCA_018817905.1 Nanobdellota archaeon | reverse complement strand
GAGAAAGTCTTTTCGAATTTTTCTCAGGAAGTCAGAACAATTTTGGAGGATAAACCTCCAAATTCTTAATAAAGGAGCCAACTGTCAAAACTGTTTGAGTGACAGAATTAGTCGGATCTATGTGGCGAGGTCAAGATATAAGGAGAATTGTCCTAGATGTTATACCTTTAGATGGAGAATCTCTATAAAAACTTGCACCGCAGTTTCCACAGTATCTATTCGCGGCACCTGAGAGATATTCCTGGTGTCTTGAGCAGTTGGCCATTCTGGTTGTTGGGTTCTTCTTTATTTAAAGATTCTTGTGGTTCTTATTTTAGATGTTCGAGAAGTTTCTTCTTGTCTTTTCCGGGAACTTCTTTTCCCCAGAGGACGAAGATTCTGTTGATTTTGCTCCAGTGTTTTTTTGGTGCGATTTTCATTAGGGCGAGTTCGGTTTGGTGTGGGGTTTTTGTTTTGACGAGGCCGAGGACGTTGCTTATTCGGTGGACGTGAGTGTCAACGCAGATTCCTCCTTTCTGGTGGATTTCTGTTAGGACGAGGTTTGCTGTTTTGCGGCCGACTCCTGGAAGAGTTATGAGTTGTTCGATCGCGTCTGGGACTTTGCCTTTGAAGTTTTTTATGAGAAGTTGTGCTGTGGCCTTTGAATTTTTTGATTTTGTTTTGTAGAAGTTTATTTTTTTGGTCAGGGATTTTATTCTTGAGAGAGGGGCTTCTGCGTACTTTTTGAGAGTTGGAAGTTTTTTGAAGGTTTCTTCCATGACTGGGATTGTCATTTCATCTCTTGATTGTGCTGAGTAGATTGTTGCGATGAGAGTTTGCCAGTCCATTGTCCAGGCGTCTGCTGCTAGGCGCTTTTCTGAGTGAGAGTATTTTTTTTGTGCGAGGCGGAAGATGCGGAGGAAGCGTTGGGTTTTTGGATTCATAACTCTCCGAATGCAATAATCTTTATAATCTCTTTTGTTTTGATTTTTAGATGGATGATGCGCAGGGTTTTGTTCGAATAGGGGATTTACGGAGAGAGCACGTTTGGAAAGATGGCGTCTTTGTGGCTGGTGAAAAAGATGAATGGGATAATATTAGTGTGGAGCCTTATCGGGCTGGTGAGTTGGCATATTTTTCTCCTGCTGCTGATGCCTTTTATCAAGACAGAATAGCTGAGTGGACTGTTCCTTGTGGTTTAGGTGGTATTGTGGGGCAGTCTTTTAGGCCTTTAATTTCGGATTTGACTAATGATGGAACCTCCTACTATTATAATTTTGATCAATCAAAGAGGCTTGTTGTTGTTTGTGGCAGAGTGCCTTGTGGGCGCGGGGTTGATATTACAAAATTTTCTTTGCTTCCTTTAAGAGAAGGGGAATTTTTTGCGATAACGGATGAAGTCGCGCGAGGTCTTCCCAACTGCGATTGGCTTGCATCTTTTGATACTTTGGTGGCTAATAGGGTGGTTGATTTGAATGATGTGCCGATTGAGGTAATCAAAAGGGTTGGGGAGATTGATAGGTCAACGTTGCGATTGAGGCCCGCTTCGTGATTTATTGGAGGATGATTGTTATTTCTTTTTGTGTTGGCCTAGATTGAAGGGAGAATGAAGATATGTTAATAAGTTATTCTATTCTTTTTTGAGTTAATAAAAATACCAATCCAATTGTCAAAACTATTGGAAAGATGGATAGTAAGATTGGAGCAATTTGCATTTGGGTTTCTTCTTTTGAGCTCGGCTTATTGAGTTTGATTTTATTTTCTGGAATGGTAAATCCCAGCCCCTGAACTTTTTCTTCTGGCGATGTGGTTTCTTGGGCGGAGGTCCAGACGATTCCACTGCTTGAACTTCTTGAATGGCTCGAAGAGCTTGAGGGTTCTTTGTCTTCTTCGTCAGAGATTGAAACTTTTAGCCAGATTGCGAATTGGACTACGGAGTTGCCGACCTTTTCTTGGCTGAAAATTAGTGCGCCTTTGTAGTCGCCTGGAGTTGAGCCGGACAGGCAGACCCGGGCTTCGTTTTGTGTTGGGTTTATTTCTGCAGGATAAGTGATTTCTATTTCGTGCTGTTGAGAGGATGTTTGGAATGATGATATTTTCCAGGGACTTGAAGAATCTTCGGCCCAAAGGTCTTGAGAGATTATGAAATACTCTGTTTGGAAGTTAATGGTTTTACAGGCAACTTGGTTTTTTTCGAGGTTGAATTCTAATGAGGATGGGGAGAATTGTATTGCTGTTATTGAGGGGATTAATAGTATAATCAAAATACTTAGGCGGCGCAATAGGACTTGCAATTGAAGTCGGCGCAAGTCTAAGTTACAATGGCTCACTTCGTTCGCCGTGCGCCGCTTTAGGAAAGTCATTATGGAGTTGGTCCTGTGACGGTGTAAACGATTGTTCCTTCGGCTTGGCCTGGTGGTGCTTCTTCTGGGACGTCAAGAGTTGGTGTTGCGTTTACGATTGGGGACGTGTAAGGGATGAACCAATGGCTTCCTAATGCAGGATTGTTGTCAATTCTTAGTCCGTCTTCAAACGGGTATCCTGTGACATTTGTTATTTCGACGTTTACGTCTTGTTCGCTTCCTGTCACATTAAAAATTATTGGGCCGTTTAGTGCCGGGTTATCTGTTGAGCCTGGCTGGACTATGCCAAAGTTTAGTTGCCGTGGCAAGATGTCAAATACAATTCTGCCTGCGATTGTGACAAGGAGGCTTTGTTCGTTCGGGGGAGTAATCCCGTTTTCAGAGCCGTAGGTGCATCTAGTTTTTATGAAGTCGTTCTTGTCATTGTCTGTGTCTTGAGCGTTGGGCATTCTTGATAGGCATTCATCTGTGTAATCGTTGGCGTTGCCGTCTGGTGCGTTGTCGGATTCGTTTCCGTCATCCCAATCACCGTAAGTTACTGAGTCGATTAACTGATCTAGGCTGTTGTAGAGAATGAGCTGGCCGTCATTGCTTTGGGATCCTTCAGGGTTGAGGATTGTGAGATATTCGCCAGGGAGAATTGTGCCTTCAAGAAATTCTGTTGCATTTGTGTTATCATTGAGAAAAACTGTCCAGTTTGTGAGGTCAATCGTTGTGTTTCCATCGTTGAAGAGTTCGAACCATTCATCTTTGGTTGTGCTTATGCTACCATCTTTGTCCCAGTCGGTTTGTGGGTCAACTGTGAATTCGTTAATGACAACTGCAGATGAGAAAGTTGAAAGTATAACTAACAGAGCAAGAGCAGAAAGTATCCTCTTTTCCATTTGTCTTTTAAGGTTGAGAGGTATTTAAGTTTTGTTGGGGTTGGATGGGGGGTTTTGTTGCAAACATTTTTAAAAACTTTCCACATTGATTAATTATGAAATGGAATAACGGTGCCACAGCGGGGCTTTTTGTTGGCTTAATAATTGGCGTGCTGTTTTTCTTTAAGTTTATGGTACCTGGAACAACTACCGAGAACACATATGATTTTTTATTACAGTGGTTGGGACTGTTGTTATGTACACTTTGATTGGTTATTTTTTTGGTAAGTTGTTACAAGGAAAAAACGCCAAACCTTAAGTTTTTTATATCCCTGTTACTTCTGTTTATTATGATATTTAGACAATGGCCGAGATGGTTGAAATACGGATTGATTTTTTCTGGCATTTATGTTGCGTTCTTGTTAATTGAAGGGATTTGTAGATTTCTTTTGGTTTTTATTTTTCCATTCCTCTTCTTCTTTGGGATAATTATTTATTTTTATTCATCGCCCTTGCTTTGGTTACTGGATTGCGATGCGACTCTAAGTGGGTTTTGTTCAACAATTAGGAGACTTGTTAGTTCTCATGAGTTTTTCTTCGTTGTTTTGTCTAGTTTGGCGGTTTATTTTGTAGTTGGAGCTTTGATTGGTTTAATCGTTGGGTGGATTAAGGGAAAAAACGCAAAACCTTAAAACTCTCTTGTTCTTGGATTGTTTATGAGTAAGGCAAAGTTTGATGCGAAGTTGATGGAGCAAAAATGGCGGACGTATTGGGAGAAGGAGAAGATTTACAAGTTTAATCCTCAGAGCAAGAAAAAGATTTATTCGATTGACACGCCGCCGCCGACCGTTTCTGGAGATATGCATATTGGTCACGCGTCTTCGTATTCGCATGACGATTTTATTGCGAGATACAAGAGGATGAAGGGCTTTGAAGTTTTTTATCCGTTCGGTACTGATGACAATGGTTTGCCGACGGAGAGACTTATTGAAAGGCTGAAGAACGTT
>JAHISS010000124.1 GCA_018817905.1 Nanobdellota archaeon | reverse complement strand
TCTTTTATTTTTCCGTCTTTCTCTTTTTTGTAAACGCTCTTCAGAAAATTTAATTCTTTTTTATTCATGGTTCACCTCCCATGAACAAATAGATTATTTACTATTTAATCTTTGGGGAGAGATTAATGTCTCTTGCTATAAATCATTCGGATTGACTAAGATAATTTTATCTGTGTTTGTTTCATCGATGTATTTTTGTTGTAGTTGTTCTAAATTATACTGTTCGTTACAATTTTGTAATCCGCTGCCAACGCAAATCACATTTTTATCTGAAAAATCTATTTCGTTATGCCCTTGAATAACTAAAGGAGCATTAATCAAGGAGGCATAAGTAGAAGCTAGCAAAGCTAATTCATAGTTGTCTTCGACGTAGACAATATCTGGAGAAAAACTCCAGTAATATGGATAATCTTCAACTCCAATGCTTTGAATTTGGTCTTCAGATAAGCCTGCTCCAAAAGGTTGAGAAGCATTCAAGAGGTTTGCCAAATCTTGCGGGATATCTCCGATAACTTTTAATTTTGTTGGAGAGTATTGTTGTAGGAAATAAATTATTGAATCGGCGTCGAAAGCTTCGCCTTCTTGGTGGTAAATCAATGTCGGATAAACACAAACATTTTCTGGAGTTCCATAACCGCGTTGACACCAATTCTCATCTCCTGTCCAAGTTGTTACTGGAACCAAAGGAAGGACGTTATGCCAGTTTGAATCTGAGATGAGGAAAACTTCTTTTTCAGAATACAGCACTGGGTCTTTGCTCGCAACAAAAACAGATTGAACTGATTCCTTCAAACAAACAAATCCATAATCTTTATTGCCATCTGGTATCGAAAGTTCCTGCCATTGACAATTGCTTGCGTTTACCGCCTGTGTTCCGCAAGAATCATAAACAACTTCGTCGCAAACCGGATGGATAAAATGAAATCCTGTGTCATGCCATAATTTATGTTCATCTACTCTTACAAAACCTGCGCAGTCGTAATAACTCCCCGGATAGCCCTCGCATACTTCGCCAGGCCGCAAGTTAAAGTCATCACAGATTGGCTCTAACTCCGAAGCTTCTGGAAGCCAACCCGCGCCCCCACTGATGGCTATGCAAAATGTAACTGCCTCCCAAAATGTTTTATTCATCCCGTAACCGTTGAAAACGCATTTGTCAATTTGCGAGAAGTATTGCCAGTTTGGCGGGCATTGATTTACACATTCTTCATCTATGCAGAATTCTCCTTCGCTACAATCATAATCATCAACACATCCCTGAACCACACATTCTTCGTCTATGCAGGCCTCGCCTTCATCACAATCTAAATCTTCGACGCAGCCCCCAGTTAATAGGAGCACAAAAGGATTTATGTCTTCGAAATTAATTGCTCCGTCGCTATTATAATCGTTGGCTAAAAGATAATCGCAGGTGTATGCGTCTGTCCATGCGGCTTGGCTTGTCAATGCGAGCACAAAAGGATTGATGTCTGTAAAATCAAGTGCGCCGTCGCAATTAGAGTCTTTCCTGAAAGTGTCTGTGCTTGCGCGTCTAACTGTTCTTTCTGGCTCTAAACCAGAGGCTTCTAATTTAGACATTATTAGATTTTTTAATTCTTGTTGTTCTGAAATTTCTGCAAGGGCTGGTTCGGCTTTAATTTTTTTATCTTTTATCTCTGCGGTTTTTTCAACACCAACTAATTGAGAAGGATTTTTAATTCCTGGAGATGCCTGAAGTTCATTTGGGGAAGAATAAAAATAACCGATGATAGCCATTGCAACAATTATGACAATTAGGAAAATTGTTTGCCTCTTTTTCATCCCATCCCCTCGCCTTTATTTTATTTAAATCTTCCCAACCCCACAACACAACAATAATTATATATTTTAGTTTCCAAGCTAAAGTATGAGAGTGCGAGAAACAGCGAAGAAAGAAATCGAGGAGAAGTTCTCGGAGATGGGCGACTACATGCGGCTGGAATATCTTTCCTCGTGCCTGAAAAATCATCTTGATTTTGACACGCGGAAATTTGTTTTGGTTAAACTGTCGGGCTTGTTTGAGACGAAGGGAATGTTTTTGGATGCTGGGAGGATGATGAAATCTGCTGCAGAAATAAACACAAATAAACAAAGCAAGATAAATGATTTTGTAAAGGGGGCGGAGCTTTTTATCAGGGGTGGAGATTACGACAAGGCGGAGATTTCAATGAGAAAGGCGCTGTCTTTGGCTGATGAGAAACAAACAACAGAAATAAAAAACAGCGTGAAGGAATTTTACAAGACTCAAGCAAGGAGTTGTATTGAAAAAAACAAACGGAAACAGGCGGTTGAAGTTTATGAAAAATATTTAACTATGCAGTTGGACGAAACAGAAAGAGAAGAGATTAGAAAAAAACTTTTAAACTTGTATGAAGAAATTGGGGATTTTGTAAAGTATGGAAATTTGAAAAAGCGAATTGATGGATTAGGTTAAAAATAAAGAGGTAATTATTATTATCACAAGACGGTTTGGGCAAGCGCATTATGAGCGCAAATCTGTTTTTTCATTTTTATTGAATCTTTGGAAATTTAAGGTAGGCAGTTCTTATTTATTATTTTCTAGTAAACTGACTCGGCTCAACTCCTCGAGGCAGTTCCTGTTTTGTTGTTTTTTACTAAACTGTCTCGACTCGCCCCAAACGATTATCTCATAAACAAGACGACTATTATTGATGTTGGGGTGTTTAATCATAAAATCAAAGACAATGCATTATCGATTCTAGATGGTGTGATAATCTTTAGGCGGGATGGCAATGGAAACAACAAGAGTCATATTTCTTTCCGATTAAAATAAAGAAAAACCTCCGAAGAGGTCAAAAAAGATTATTCTTCTTCTGCTGAGGTTAGGCCGTCCCATAAATCCTCAATCTCTCCCTCAACTACTTCTGGCTGAAGCTCGTCTTCCATCTAACACCTCTTTTACCATTTTTTCTTTGCCTTTTTCTGAATTTTTAACTATATAAATTTTCCCCCTCTTGAAAAATTCCAAAAATACACACCTAAAAGTTTAAAAAAGCCATAAATCTAACCCCATTATGGCGCAGTACAAATGTTTTAAGTGTGAGAAACCGATAAGCAGCAAGGTTTTGGAAAAAAGATTTGTCTGTCCGCATTGTGGCTCGAGAATATTTTACAAACCAAGAAATAAAATAGTTAAATTGAAAGCAATCTGAGTCTATGGATTTTGATAAAGAAACGAGCGAGAGGATTGGAGAATTGCAAGTTCTGGAAGGTCATCTGCAGTCGTTCATGGCGCAGAAGCAGGGCGTTCAGATAGAATTTAATGAAGTAAACAATGCGATTGAAGAATTAAAAAAATCTGGCGAAGAAGTTTACAAAGTTGTTTCTGGTTTTATGTTTAAGTCGACAAAAGAAAAATTGAATGCGGAGCTTGGAGAAAAAAAGAAATTTCTTGAGATGAAGATTGAGTCGATGGAAAAACAAGAGATGCTGATTGAAAAAGACGCTGAAAAATTGAGGGGCGAGATTAATAAGATTGTTTCTAAAGCGAAGAAATAATTCCCTTCCCCAAATTAGCCAACATTTATTCCGCCCAACCAAAGATTAATCATTAACAATCCAACCTTCAGGATTTCTGACATTAATCATTTTTATTCAAAATATCTCTACTGCTCCACAAAATAATTTAGATACAATAATATTTATATACTCTGATAGCGAAAAAATTGAATGGGATTAAATTTTAAGAGGATGTTTGGCAAGGGAGAAGAAGATGAATATGTTGAAATTGATCTTGACTCTGCCAAGCCAGAAGAGAATAAAGTGATAGTTAAGCCGTTTGTGCTGAGAGATTATGAGGGGATGGATGAAATTTTGAATTCTCTTAGGACAGGTTATACAATTGCTGTCATTGACATCAAGCCGCTGAAAACAAAAGATATAATTGAACTGAAGCGGGCGATTTCAAAGATAAAGAAAACCGTTGACGCGCTTGATGGGACAATTGCAGGTTTTGGGGATAACATAATTCTTGCAACTCCGCAGTTTGCGCATATCCACAAACCAACCTTGCCGCAGAAGAAAAATAAGACTGACTATTTTAGGTGAGAGACACTAGATGAGGACACTCTAATGAAAGAAAGAATATATTGAATTTTAAGCTACCTTTTCGTGTTACTAATTCCAATTTCCGCGGTAATCTCTTACCTCTATCCTGCTGGCAGCCCTTTTTCTTTATTGCACTATCCCTGGTTGGCCCTTATGATTGTATCATATTTCTTCTTCTTTATGTTCCAGATTAAGAAAAAGGATTTGGGTTATGGGAAACTCTTTCTGAATTGGCTTCTCCATTCTGTTATTTTTACAGTGATTTATCTCTTAGTTCACGGATTTTCAATATCTATTTTTCAGATGATAAATTATAGGTGGTACTCAGATATGGTCGGAGCAGAACTAATTGTTATTTTTCCTGGGGTAATAATAGCCAATATATTAATCCTAATTATAAGAATAGTTAAAAAATCTCTAAGGAATTGAAAAAGAAACGAATTAATATGACCTGTGAAAAAAAAGATATCATTATGAACAAGCAGGATTTTTTCCGCTTTAACCGATTGGGTTATTAGTTTGGGAGTTGTTCTATTTTGTTTTCTTTCCTATATAATAATAGGGCTACTTTTTTCCCAAAGCAAAAACTGTCTTCAGGGCAACGATAATTGTAGCTGGCACGAACAAGACAAGCAACGTTCCAAGAACAGAAGAGACAATTTTTCCTATTGGAACTCCCCGAATAGCTGCGTCGAGAACCATTCCCTGAATTCCTGCGAAACTCACAATAACTAGCGAGACAGAGGCAAGAAGAAATGTTTTGACTTCTTTTTCTGCGACAAAATAACCGATGACTAAACCAAGCAAAGCAAGAATACCGAGGAATAAAGAATTGCTTTGGTTTCTGCCAAATACTCCTACGAGGACAGCCAGCACTACGCCTATCAAAAAAGCCCATGCGCCAATAACATTCTCATGGTATTTGATTGGCATTTTAATATTACTTAATAACTTACAACTTAAAGTTTATTAACTTTTCGTCGGGTAGACATGGAGAAATTCTCTTTTTTGACTGAAAGAATATATTCTTTCTATCACCGAAATATTTAAATAGGCGTTTTGTAACTTATCAATTACAACAAAATGAATAGCAAAACAAAAATTTTCGGGTTGTTTGCATTTTCACTTTTAGCTTTGGTTTTAGTTAGTGCTTTGGGGAGTGCTGCATCTTTGACAATAGATAATGTTAATTATCCTGCTACTGTTTCCCATGATGATGGTTCTTTTGATATCTCGTTTGATATAACTAACGCTGGTGTTGCTGATCCTGCGATTGGTTTTGTTCTTTCAATGACAAGTGGTGACGCAACATTAACAATGTCAAATGTTCCAATTGCTGATGGTCCTGTAACAATTTCTGTAACCGGAACAATCAACTTCCCAAAATATCAATCTGGAAACCTTGTTGGAAAAGTTATTGTTGATGACCAAGGTTCTGGAGGTCCAAAAGAAGTTCCTTTCTCAATTAGTATCAATGCGGAACCCGCTCTTGAGATTTCTCAAACACAAGAGATAACTCCAACTCAAGATGGAAAAATTGAGGTTAAAAACAAAGGAAACATTGATTGGAGTGATGTTGATTTGACTTCAGCTGGAGACTTTGATGTTGACTTTTCTTCAAACAACTTTAATCTTGCTGCTGGAGAAACAAAGATTGTTACTGTAACTCCAACAAATCTCGGAGATGTTGGTTTTGGCAGCAAGTCAATCACAATTACTGCTACTGCAAACGATGGCACAACTGCAAATCTTGTAATGAGTTTAGCTGGTTCGTTCTGTAAAGCTGGAGAAGTGGGCGGGAATTTGGAGATAACAGATGTTAGAATTGATAACAAAGGAGAAGGAAAAGACGACGAATGGAAGCTTCTTGATATAATTGAAGTTGAAGTTACAGTAGATAATAACGGGGATGATGATGTAAATGACGTGTTTGTTGAGTTTGGATTATTTGATTCAGCAGGGAAAAACTATGTTGGAGACCTTGAATTTGAAAACGCAGATGAAGAAGAATACGACATTGGAAGAATCAGAGACGGTTCAGATGAAACAATTACATTCAGTTTTAAAGTGCCTGCTGATTTTGAAGACGGCAGTTATAGATTAGTTGTGAAAGCATATAGCGATGACCTTGGAGAAGATGAAGAATGCACTGCACTTTCAAACGACCATGATGTGGAGGATAAATACACAAACATAGATATTCAAAGAGAAGATGATGAAGGCAGGTTTATTGCTTTTGATAATATTGAGTTTACACCTGCAGAAGGAACATGCGGGGAAAGAATTTTGATGACTTTTGATGCTTACAATGTTGGTGATGAAGACCAAGACAGAGTAAAAATAACATTGAAGAGTTCAGAGTTTGGAATTGACGAATTTTATGAAATCACAAGTGACCTTGACATAGGAGACAAGGAAACAATCTCTTTTGAGTTTACTGTTCCGCAAGATGCTACTGATAAGTTCTATTCCCTTAGATTGTCTGCACAGTATGATTACAAAAACGGAAATTACAAATTAGTTTTGGACGATGACGTAACTGTTTCATTCAGAGTTATTGGATGTGGTGTTACACCAATTTCAGGAGATAGAATCGCAATCATCAGCGCTGTTCTTGATTCTGACGAAGCAGTTGCTGGAGAAGAATTGGTGGTAAGGGCTACAATAACTAATGTGAAATCAGAAAGCGCTATTTTCTCTGTTGATGGATTTGGCTACCAGTCATGGGCTTCATTAGACGATGTTTCCCCAAGATCAATTGAAATTGCATCTGGAGAAAGCAAGGACGTTATGTTTACCTTTACTATTGATGAAGATGCAGAAGGTGAAGAATCTTTTGATATTGAAGTTAGAGACAGCGCAGGCAATTTAGAAACAAGAGAAATCGCAGTAAACATTGCAGGCACATCAACACCAAGCACCCGATTTAACCTTGGAGATAATGCGTTCTTGTGGATTATCGGAATTGTGAACGTTATCTTGATTATTTTGATTATAGTTGTTGCTGTTAGAGTTGCGAGCAAGTAGGTTTTTAATTCCACTATTCACCAACTCGAGATTATTTTCCAATTCAACCTTGTGGGGTTTATTCCATTAATCTTTTTCCTAAAATTAATTCTCAATCAAAATTAGCCAAAATTAATTCCACCACCACCCCTAAGATTAATCACATAACCCATGTTCGATAGACTAATCTGTGTTGTTGATAATGATTGTTTTTGATTTTAATTTTTGCGATTGGGAACTTCGCTCATTTTTTATTAATTTCTATCGTTGTTTTCCAAAATAACCAAATCCTTTTAAACATCTTTTTCTTTTGGATTTCATGAAAAACAAAGAAGGATTGGCCTTGCTTGGGAGATATGTCTTGCTTATCCTGCTTGGTTTTTCTAAACTGAAATTGTTTTATCTTGTTTTTACTCCGCTCACAGTTTATCCTGTGTTTTGGTTTTTATCGGCGTTTTACAGCAATGCATCGCTTCTGGTGGCCAATCTTATTTTCTTTGGGGGAATTTACGTCCAGATAATCCCTGCCTGTGTTGCTGGCGCAGCGTTTTACTTGCTGTTCATACTAAATCTTACAACGCCAATGAAAGCTGGGAAAAGAATCAAGAGCTTGATTTTTTTAGTGATTGCGTTTCTCTTCCTAAACATAACAAGGATATTGATATTCTCATCTCTTGCGATTACTGGGTCGGATTATTTTGACATTGCGCATGAATTGACTTGGTATTTTGGCAGTACGCTTATAGTTGTCTTAATTTGGTTTGTCAATGTTTGGCTTTTCAGAATAAAAACAATTCCGGTCTACACTGACATGAAGAACGTTTATAGGGAAATCGTTTCTGGAAGGAAATAAAATGTTAATTGAATTTTATCAGACCGGTGTTGAAGTTCTTCTTGAGCTTGCGTCGTCGTTGGGCTATGTTGGGATTTTCCTTCTGATGTCTTTAGAGAGTTCGTTCGTGCCTTTTCCCAGCGAAATTGTGCTGATTCCTGCCGGGGTTCTTGTTCAAAGGGGCGAGATGTTGTTTGCGCTGGTTTTTATTTTTGGGGTTTTGGGAAGCTTGGTTGGCGCTTTTATCAACTATTTTCTTGCTTTGCACCTTGGCAGGCGCGCTGTGAACAGGTTAATTCTCAAATATGGAAAAGTGCTGTTCATAACTGAGAAAAGTATTTTGAAAGCAGAGAGGTATTTTGAAAAACATGGAGAGATAACAACTTTTATCGGGCGGTTGATTCCTGGGGTAAGACAGTTGATTTCGCTTCCAGCTGGTTTTTCTAAAATGAACTTTTTCAAATTTTCATTTTACACAGCTCTTGGCGCAGGAGTTTGGTCGTTGATTTTGATTTACTTGGGTTATGTTTTCGGTGATAACATGGAAATTATAAAAGGAAATCTGAATGCTATAACATTAGTTGTCGTCGGTATTTCATTGATGATTATTTTGGTTTATCTTCTTTTGAAGAAGAGAAAATAAGATGATTTTATGTTGTTAAGCTTTGTAAAAATATATTTGGTTTTGATATTGGCCTTTTAGTATATACTTGACCTCGCCAGTTAACTTTAAATGAAGAAACTTTCAGTTGTTAGAAACAACTGAAAGGAGGCCTAAATCGAAATGAAAGGAAACGTAAGTTTTTCTTTTGGGCCTATTGCTTTGATAAATAAGATAGATAAAAAAT
>JAHISS010000123.1 GCA_018817905.1 Nanobdellota archaeon | reverse complement strand
TCTTTTATTTTTCCGTCTTTCTCTTTTTTGTAAACGCTCTTCAGAAAATTTAATTCTTTTTTATTCATGGTTCACCTCCCATGAACAAATAGATTATTTACTATTTAATCTTTGGGGAGAGATTAATGTCTCTTGCTATAAGAGAAAAGCAATTTGAAGTATTTAAGAATAATCAAAAGATAGTTTTAGACAATACAAACTGGCATGGTTTCTTAAAAATTCTTATAGGGCTTGGATTTAAAAGTAAAGACTTAATTTCTTCTACTAACAACATTGTTAATTCTTATATAATTTTTTTAATTGGGAAAATTAGATATGGCCTAAATCATAAAGAACTAGAAGGAATTATTGGAAGATGGTTCTTTTTTTCTTCAATTACCAGTAGGTATTCGTTCTCTCCAGAAAGTCAGATGGAATCAGATTTAAATCAATTAAAAGAATGTAAAAATAAAGAAGAATTTATCTCCATTTTAAAGAATCTAATGGATAATGAATTAACTAATGATTTTTGGGAAATAACATTGCCTAATAGAATATTGGTTTCATCTTCCATGAACAACCCAGCACGAAATACTTATTTTGCATGTCTTATCAGAAATGGCTCAAAAGTATTATTTTCTAGTAGAACTGTTAATGATTTATTTGACCCAAGCATGAAACTTAAAAAGAAGTCATTGGAAAAACATCATTTATTCCCTAAAAATTATTTAAAAGAGAAATTTAGTCTTGATAGAAAACAAATTAACCAAATAGCTAATTTTACATATTTGGAATTTGAAGATAATATCGATATAAGTGATGATGAACCAAAAAAATACTTCTTAGAGATTAAAAACAAATATTTCAAGGGAAAGGAAGAAGTACTAAATAAGATGACGAGTGAACATTGTTTACCTGAAAAATTTTATGAAATGGAATATTCTGAATTCTTAAAAGAACGTAGGAAATTGATGGCAAAAATGATTAGAACAACATATCACAGTTTATAATAAGACTAAATGACACCCCTAAATGTTCTTTTCAGAAAAGAACCAAAACAAGACGCCCCTTCCATTTTCTTTTTTTAGAAAAAAGAAACAAAAAATCTACGCCCCTCTCTCGTCCTTCGGACATATTCACTCCCTACGGTCGAATTTATCAGTAATCCAAAAACTCTAAAATTTTCCTTCGGAACGTTGCACTAAATTTTAGGTCTTCCCTTTGGTCAGACGAAACTAACAGGAATTTAACGGTTCCGAAACCTTGCAGTTTCTTCCATCCAAATTTTGCCTACGGCAAAACTTCCCTTATCCCAGATGTTAATCTCACCCTTCCCCAAACGCCCGCTCACCCGCCTTCCCTAAACGCCCCTTCACTCCCTTCCTTCCCAAAATCCGAACCTTGCCCATTAACTCTCAAACTCAAAATCTTTGAAACACCTTCGTGCATTGAAACTCCGTACAAAATATCTGAATCAAGAATTATCGCGTCGTTGTGCGTCACAACAATATACTGCCCCGACTTCATGTATTGCTTTAACAAACCTGCAAGTCGTTCAGAGTTCCTCTTGTCAAGCGCAGCGTCAATCTCGTCAAGAATGTAAAATTGATACGGGCGGTATTCCTGAATTGCAAACAGCAAAGACAACGCAACAAGCGTCTGCTCGCCGCCAGACAACGAACTCACGTCAAAATATTTCCCGCGCGCCATCTTGACAACAATATTAATCCCGCCGGCAAAAACATCCTCGCGGTTTTCAATTTCAAGATAAGCAGTTCCCTTAGATGTGAGCTTTGAAAAATTCTTCGTGAACAAATCATTAATCGCGTTAAACGCTTTCATAAATGTCTTTTTCTTTTTCTTGTCAATTTCCTCGATGATTTTCAAAATTTCCAGCTTTTCTTTTTCCAGAGTCTCAACTTTTCCCTTTACTTCGTCGTATTGCTTTTTCATCTCGTCATAAACTTCCAGCGCCCTAAGATTTATCGAACCAATTGTTTCCAAAGTTGTCTGCGCTTTTCGCAGTCTTTCTTCAATAACATTCAAACTCCCAGCCAAAATTTCAACTCCTTGATATTCAGCCAAATCCATCTCAAGCGTCTCCCTCTCCCCGTCAAGCTTTGCCTTCCCAACTTTCAAATAATTCACCTGCTCCTCAACCTGCCTAACCTCGCTCTGCATTTCAGAAAACTGAATACTTTCTTCCTGAAATTTCTTCTGCGTTGCATCTCTCTCTAAAAACATTTTCTTAAATCTCTCGTTCAACTCGCGTTCTTTTCCTTCCTTCTTGTCCAACAACGCCTGCTTTTCTTCAAAATCCTGTTCATATTCCTCAATGCGGCTCTGAATCTCTCCAAGGTCTTCTTCGCCTCTTTCAACAATACTCCTCGTTTTTTCCAGTTCCCTTTCCCTATACAAAAGCGTTGTGTCAATATCTTCCTCTGTCCTAGAAGAAATCTCCTCTATCTCATGAAGTTTATTCTCATATCTCTCATCAATCTTAGAAATCTCCTCGCTCTTCCGCACCAAACCAGCCAGGTTACTGTTAAACTCTGAAACCTCTTTTTTCAAAACCGCCTCGTGGTTAACCGCCAGCTTCAGCAATTCTTTTTTCTCAGAAATATTTTTATGCGCCCCAAGCTCTCTCTCGCAATTCCCAATCTTTTTCTCCAGTTCGTTAACCTTTCCAACACAATTCTCAATTTTCTCTTTCGCTCTCGCCAAATCCTCTTTTGATTTCTCCAACTCCCCTTTCGCCTTTGTTATCTTAGAATTGCATTCTGAAAAAACATGCCTCACATGCTCCTGCGTCATCTCACTTTGACACAACGGACAAACGTCAAGCTTCTCAACTTTTTTCTTTATCTCCCCGTTGTTCTTCATCTCAAGTTCAGCAACAGAAATAATTTTCTCACATCTCAATTCTTCCTCGCGAGATTCAGAAATTTTATCTTCTTCTTTTGCAAGACCTTTCTTGAAAAACTCGGCCGCATCTAAACATTCTTTCTCTGCGTTGTATTGCAAACTTTTTGAAACTTCTTCAATCTGCCCGACCAACGACTCTGATTCTGCAGCAGTTCTTGTCAGCTGTCTTTTTTTATCTTCAATTCTTTCTTTCAACAAACCAAGCTCTGACTTCAAAGCAAACCCTGCCTTCCGCTCTTTTTCCAAAACACCAAGTTCTTCTTTTTTCTTTTTCAACTCTCCCGCTTTCTTCGCCATCAGAGGACTTTCTTCCCTCAATTTTTCTATCTCGCTCTCAAGTTCTGGAACTGACTTTTTCATTTCTTCAATTCTTCGCTCAACTTCTTCCCCGCGATTTTCATAACCTTCTTTTCTAACTCTCAAACCTTCAAGTTCTGCGCGTAAATTTGTAATCTCCTCCCTCAACCTTCCCTGCTCCAAACCAGTTGCATCCCGAATGTGCTTGTTTATCTGATTAATCTTCTCAGTAAGTCCATCAAGCTCTTCCTGCATCTTTCCTACTTTGTTCTGGCCTTTATCTCTCAGCCCAAGTTTTTCTTCAATCGTCTTAACCAACGAAACAATCTCTCTGCTCTTGTCGTCATGCCTTTTCTTCAAAATCGACGCCTTCGCTCTCCTAACAACCAACTGTAATTCCTTGTAACGCTGCGCCTGCGCTTTTTCCTTTTCCAAATTATTCAAAAACGCAGACCGTTCCCGCAAAACCGTAGAAATCTCTTTCAGCCGCGCCTCTGTTTTCTCAAGTTCTTTCAGCGACTTTTCCTTCCTCCACTCGTAAACACTTATCCCAGCAACCTCGCCGATTATTTTCTTCCTTTCCTCGCCATGCATCTTAACAATGCTTTGGATTTGTCCTTGAAGAATTAAATTAAAACCATACGGGTCAATTCCCGCCTGCCCAAGCGTCTCAATAACTTCTGCCCGCGTCTTTGTCTCGCCGTTGAGCTTGTAAATACTCTGGCCCTTTAGTCTTACCATTCTTTTAATCACAACTTCGTTTGCATCAAGGTTAAATGCCCGGTCAGAATTATCAAAAACAATTTCAACAAACGCCTCTTTCGCCGGTCGCACATATTTCGAACCCATGAAAATCAAGTTCCGCGCTTTTTCCGCCCGCATCGACTTGATAGACAACCTTCCCAAAACAAAACACAAACCGTCGGCGATGTTCGACTTCCCGCTACCGTTCGGCCCGATAATCACCGAAATCCCTTTATCAAAAGGAATCTCTGTCCGCTTCGCAAAACTCTTAAAGCCATGAAACACCATCTTTTTTATGTGCGCCATCTTAACAATTGGAGAAGGGATTATTTAAAGATTTTTCATGCGCTTGAATGACAAAATAGCTTCAATAATCGCCGCCGCCACAAAATATCGAAAAAAGAAACCCTCCTTCAGGTTCCATAGTTCTTTCTGAGATAATCATTTTTCATTAAAAATTTGCCACAATTAATTCCACCCCCCAAATAATTAATCAAAGAAGTCATCATTCTAAAATTGATTTGTTTATCCTTTTCCAGATAATCATTTTTCTTTTTGGACGAATGGTCTGACGAAGTCGGCCATGAGTTAACAATACGAGCGACTTGTTGCGAACTATATCGGCCAGGATTTTATTAATCGTTGCTTGTTGCGCTTTTGATTGCGAAGAAAGATTTTTTAATCAGAACAAACTCATAAAATGATGAATGATTATGACGTTCTGAGCGAGGACTACAACAAGGTGCACGAAAAACCAGATCTAAAGTATAGTCTGTCTCCGGCATTTCTTAAGATAGCAGGAGATTTAGATGGAAAAACTGTCATTGATGTGGGTTGTGGAGATGGCTTCTTCACGCGCCAATTTGCAAAAAAAGCGAAGAAAGTAATTGGTATTGACAATTCTTCAGAACAAATCGCAAAAGCAAAAACACACGCAACGGAAAATTTAGAATATTTTTTAGCAGACATGATTAATTACGATTATCCTAAGTCAGATCTTCTTTCAGCCCCATTTGTTTTGAATTACTTCGAGACTCAGCCAGATTTAGCAGCATTTCTCAAAAAATTATACGCCTCTCTAAACAAAAGAGGCAGCATTATTTCAATTGTCGACATGCCAAGTTCTGAATTCCATGACTTCAAGAAGTACGGCTCAGTAAAAAAACTTTCAAGAGGATTAGTAGAAGGTTCAGGGCTGACAATCGACCTGTATGACAAACAAGAACTTCTTGTTACACTCCATTCATTTTATCACACAAAAGAAACTTTCGAGGCAGCCTTAACCGAAGCAGGATTTAAAGAAATTAAATGGCACAAACCAATCGTCTCTGATGAAGGAATAGAAAAGTTCGGGGAAGATTATTGGTCAGAATACTTGGCTAACTGTGATGTAGCTTATTTTACCGCGATTAAATGAACCCTCCCACCATCGCTTCGCTCAAGATTAATTCCCAATCCAACCTTTCAGGATTCGCAATGATTACTTTCCATTAATTCCTTCTGAGATAATCATTTCTTTTCAGACGAACAACCTGACAAAGTCGGTTGTGAGTCGATAAATGCGAGCAACTTGTTGCGAGCTATTTCCCTAAATAAAAAACAAAACCACCACTAAATAAAAAAATAAAAAATTATAAAAGAGCTTAGTAGTAGCTTTCGCCGAATTCTTCTTTTGTTTCAGGTTTTCTTGTTAACAAAACAATCAGAACAACAAGTAAGACGATGAAAACAATTGCAAGGATTACAGTCAGCAAAACAGTTGTGTTTGCTCCTGTGCCTGTGCGCCCGTTCCCTTCTTCTACGTTTGCTCTAAATGTTTTTTGGTCAATCAATGCGCCGTCTTCTGACAACACGTCAACTGAAAAAGTGTATTCGTCTCGAACTGCTGAATCAGCAAGGATTTCAACTGTTCTGCTGCTTCCCGCTGGTACAACCAAAAGTGCATCGCTTAAATCAACGTTTAAGTTTTCAGAACTGTCTACAACGAATTTGTAAACTCTTACAACGCTTCCGCGATTCACAATTGTTAACTTGTATGTTCCTGTTTCGCCAGTTGAGAAAGTCTCAGTTTGGCTTGAGCCGACAACCATTGTGTCTTCTACAGCCCCACCGCCAATCAAAACTCTTCTTTCAACTACGTCAAAAGAATCAGCGTCAAAAACTTCCAAGTTAACTGTGTACAAGCCTGGTTCAACGTTTGCTGGAATTCTCAAGTAAGTTCGCCTTTCAACAGCGTCTTCTTTCTCTGCTGGGCTGTTCTGGTCTTGTGGAGAAAGGTCGCCAAAATAGGTTCTTTCTTCAAGGCCAAGTTCAGGGATGCTAACTTTAAGGAACACGTCCTCTGCAAGTTGCCTTCCTCTGTTCTTCACAACAACGTCAATTGCAAGAGATTCGCCAGCGTCAGCTTCGTGCTGCATGTCTACGCTAAGAATCTCAATTGTGTAAGATTCTCGGTCTGCAACAAGGCTGATTTGAGTACTAACTGATGTTCCATCTTCGCTTTCAACAAAAACAGTGAGTTTCAAGTTTTCTTCAGGGTCAATGTTTGAAGGAACTCGCAACGTCAAAGTCTTTCTTCTGGAGTTAGAGCCAGTATCTGTCAGAACAAACGGATTTGTTTCAACAGAATTCGCTTTATCACCAGAAATCCACGCTTCAATTGTGACATCTTCATGTGTTGCGTTTGAACTAACAAACACTTCAACTTCAAGATATTCACCAGCAGTAACGCCAACTGTTCCGCTATCGATTCCGTTAATTACAACATCATCGATTTGGATAGCAGCGTTAACACCTTGTGCGCTAACAACAGCTAGTGCAAATACACTAACAAGCAAAACCAATAGGTTTTTGTGTGACATTTTTTGTATGTTAAATTTAGTTAATATTAGAAGTCCCAAACCTATTTATAAACTTTTGGGTGATAACAAAATATAATCACCGCGTAGTTACAACTTGGTAGTGAAAAATCGTCCAGAAAAATTTAAGTAGTATAACGCGGTATAGCAAAGTATACGCAGAAGAAAATGAAAGAGAAAATATCAAATTCGTCGACGAAAAGAATGATTCGGAATAGGGAATTTGTAAGAGGTTACAAAAAAGACAAAGGATGTGAAATTTGTGGATACAAAAAATATACTGAGATTCTAGAATTTCACCACAGGGGAAAAGAAAACAAAAATAAAACAGTAAATACTCTAATGAAAACATTAAAGAATCTTAATACGATCAAAAAAGAAATGGATAAATGCAGATTATTGTGTCCTAATTGCCATAGGGAATTACATCTACTTGAGAGGAAAACTTAAAATGAAAAATGAAAGCACGACGATAAAACTAAAAAAGAAAACAAAGGAAAGGCTTGACAAACTCCGCGTTCATAAAAGAGATTCCTACGACGAAATCGTCCAAAGAATGTTCAATATACTTAGCGTATGCCGCGCAGATCCTGAAACAGCCCAGAAAAAACTGGAAAAATTAGAACAGCTGAGAAGAAGAAATCGGATGGTATAAATGAAAAGATTAACTGAAGAAAGATAAGTAATCTCCAAAGATTCAATGCATTGAGTTGTATATTTCCAAGCCCTGAATACTATCTTCAAGCATTGTTGGTGATTCGTTAATTATTGTTATCTTCATCCCATGAGGAAAATTTTTCAACAGCTTTTGCCACTCCTCTTTTTTCGTGCTTCGATGGTGCATTTCACCCTTATCCCCATAAACAATCCCTGAAAAATGGCAATGCCATTTTTCCTGCGGAAACAATAGCGCAATCTTCCTATAATCTACCTTCTTCTCCCTGGCCAAAATATGCGCAAAATCCAAACAAAACCCGCGCCCAGTATCCTTAACAAGCTTAGAAATCTCCTCAACCGAACCAAAAACATTAATCTTCCCCATTGTTTCAGGCGCCAATTCAATCTTCCACCCTTTCTCCTTGACATCGCCAGTTAAACTTAAATGCTGAATCTTTCAGTTGTGTTCAACAACTGAAAGGAGGCCTAGATTGAAATGAAAGGAAACGTAAGTTTTTCTTTTGGGCCTATTGCTTTGATAAATAAGATAGATAAAAAATT
>JAHISS010000122.1 GCA_018817905.1 Nanobdellota archaeon | reverse complement strand
TTGTTTACTTGATTAGTGTCTTATCCGGAAATTAATTCGTGTTTAATTTTTAGATACAACCAAACAATATCCCAATTCGTAATCGCTTAACTAACAAGATTTATTTGATAATGACTATGCGGAAAAGGTTTGGTGGTTGTTTAGTTGGGCGAGATTATAACAAAAACTAATTAATAACTTCATACAGCATTTCCTAATTAGCACGTCTTGATTGATTGTTAGAATTTTTTAGATTTTTTATTTAGATAAATGAATTGGATGGTGGATGTTTGATAACTAACGAGTTCATTAAATTGCCATACTCTTTTCCCACATTTTTCCAAGTCATTTGTCTTGTTAAGTTGTAGTTGTTTAGTTCGAAGGCTTTTCTTTTCTCAGTGTTCGATAAGAGGCAAAGTATTGCTCGTGCGAATTCTTCTGGTTTATCGTAATCAACAATTAAACCATTATTTTCTTTGATTATGTCTGCTGCGTGGGGGAATGGCGTCGACACCACTGCGCGGCCGCAGCCCATTGCGTAAGATAAAGTTCCGGAAGTTATCTGCTCTGGGTTTTGGGAAGTTGACATGTAAATATCTGTTGCTTTCAAATACTGGATTATTTTTTCGGTTGAAACATATTCGTTATGAAAGGCGACATTTTTTTCTAATTCTAAATTTTTTATTTTTTTAATTAAGAAATCACGGTAAGATTCCCCTTCTTCCTCTATCACTCCTGGATGTGTTGCTCCAACAATCAAATACAAAACATTTGGAAACTTCTTTACGACTTCTGGCAAAGAATCAATAACATATTCGTATCCTTTCCCTGGGCTGACCATTCCAAATGAAGAGAGAATTAATTTGTCTGAGAGATTAATACGTCGTTTATAGGAGAATTGAGATTCAAGATTTACTTCGGGGATTCCGTGAGGTATTACTGAGATCGGAGTTTCTATTTCGTAATCCTTTCTCAATATTTCAACAGCTTTGTTTGTCATGACCACTATGTTTTTAACTCTTTTTGAAATTGCTCTTACTAATTTTTTTATTTCGTCTTGCGGTGTTGGGAAAACTGAATGGAAAGTTATTACTGCTGGTTTTTTTAAGTTGTCTAAGAATGGAAGAGGGTGACAAGATTGTTCCCCGCAGAATATTCCGAATTCGTGTTGGATACAAACAACTTTTATGGAGGCGTTATCATTGATGTGGTTTGCAATTTTTATGTATTGGTCATAATCATAATCTTTCAGATGGTAGAGAACTTTGGATGGATATTCATAATGATTTGAAGGGTCATCAATTGCAAGAATTTTTGTTTGGAATTTTGAAGAGAAGTCTACTGCCTCGGTCAGGTCTCGCGTGAAAGTTGCTATGCCGCACTTTCGCGGCGGGTAGGAGGACATAAAAAGTGCTATTGAAAGATTATCGCCATTCATAGAGAATTATCTTGCAAAGAGAGAATAAAAAGATTTAGCTACAAACTTATATAAATTAGATTTAGTATTTAAGAAGATGAAAAAGATTAAAAAAAGAGGAGTTGATGTTTTGATTTTTGATGGAAAGAAAGAGGCCGCGAGGGAAGCTGCTGAAATCATTGCTAAAGAAATTAAAAAAAATCCGAGCTTACGTTTGGGACTTGCGACAGGGAAGACAATGATGCCAGTTTATAGAGAACTTGTTTCTATGCATAAAAAAAGAAAAGTTAATTTTTCTAAAGTAAAGATTTTTAGTTTGGATGAGTATGTTGGGACTGATAAAATGAAAAATTATTTGCAGAAGAATTTTTTTGATAATGTTAATGTTTCTGGGGGAAATATTAATCTGCTCGACGGAAAAGCTGAAAATATAAGATTAGAATGTGAAAGGTATGAAGAAGAGATAGGTGTGATAGACTTGCAAATCTTGGGGATTGGTAAAAACGGGCATATTGGTTTTAATGAGCCGGGGTCTGATTTTAAAAGTAAGACGAGAAGAGTTAGATTGTCGAAAATTACTTTGAGCAATAAAAAAAATCTTCCAAAGTATGCTTTAACAATTGGAATCGGAGCGATTCTTCGAGCAAAAAAAATCTTGCTTGTTGCATTTGGCGAAAGCAAATCTGAAGCAATTAGAGGAGCGCTTGGTGAGAAGTCGGAGAATATTCCTGCGAGTGCTTTACAGCGTCGGAAAAATGTTATTTTTGTTTTAGATAAAGAAGCTGGAAAAGAATTGAAATGAAAAAAAAGATTGAAGCGATTTCGATTGTTGCGCATCCTGACGACGAAACGATTTGGATGGGGGGAACTATTTTAAAAAATCCTGATTGGAACTGGACGATTTTATCTTTGTGCAGAAAAGATGACTTCGATAGAGCGCCGAAATTCAAAAAAGTTTGTGAGTTGTATGAAGCGAGAGGGATTATCTCTGACTTGGATGATGAAAAACTAAATCCTCTTGATGTTGAAGAAGTTGCGAAGAAAATTAAAGAGAATCTTCCGAAGAAAGAGTTTGATTATGTTTTTACGCATGGGAAGAATGGAGAGTATGAACACTTGAGACATAAAGAAATCCACGACGCTGTTTTGCATTTAGTTGATAATAATAAACTAATTTGTAAGAAACTCTTTTGTTTTTCTTATCTTCCTGGAAGCAGGAGTTGGGAAGATTCTGAACTTAAAATCCCGATTTCAAATCCAAATTCAGACTGGAGAGTTTTTTTAGATGATGAAACGCTGCAGAGAAAGATTAAAATAGTAGTTTCTACTTATGGTTTTAGTCCTGAGAGCTTTGAAGCTTTGAGTTGTGCGAGCAGAGAAGCCTTTGACTTAAAAAAAGAAGGAAAATGAAATCACTTGTGTTGTATCCGTATCCTGTCGAGTATGACGGGCAGAGTTTGCAAGGGCATTATTTAATGCGGGGTTTAAGAGAGCTTGGTATGGATTCATTGCCGTGCGGACGAGGTGATGCTGATTCAAAAAAACTTGCTTATGAAAATTTTAAACCAGATGTTGTCTTTGGAATTGGCTATTGGGGAGATACGCCAGATTTAGTTTTTCATCCGAAGAAATATGGACTTATTCCAGTTCCGTGGTTTAACGCAGATGGCTGGGTTGCTAATTATCAGAAAGAACTAAATGAATTGCCTTTGATTCTTGCGACTAGCAACTGGGTGAAATCTACATACATTCGCGACGGTGTTAAACCTGATAATATCCAGGTTGCTCCGATTGGTTATGATCCTTCGGTTTTTTATCCGAGATGGAAGTATGACTCTGCTGTCAGGGACCTTCGGGCTTCGTTGGGAGTTGGAGAGAATGAGTTAATGATATTAACAATTGGGGGAGATGTTACAAGCAAGGGCGCTCAGGAAATCTTGAAGGCTCTTGGAAAGATTAAAGATAAAATTCCTAAATGGAAGTATGTTTGTAAAACCTGGCCGAGCGTTTCAACAAGAGGTTGGAGGAAGATGGAAGATGAGTTAATTGAAAAGTTTGGCTTTCAAGATAATGTTAAATATATCGCCGGCGCGATGCATTCTGAGAGAATAGCTACTCTTTTGAATGCTTGTGATATTTATGCTGCTCCTTCTCGGTTAGAAGGTTTTGGAATGATTCAACTTGAGGCGCAAGCTTGTGGGAAGCCTGTTGTTTCGATAAATGTTGGAGGTCCTGCAGATACAATTGTTCATGGAAAGACTGGATTTTTAGCTGAGGTTGGTTATGAAAACAAATTGTCGAGTAATTGGGTAACTAAAATAATGGGTTTTGAGAGAGCTCATAAAATCAAATTCCCTGAACCAAAAACTTTTGACTACCAAGCAGATATTGATCAATTGGCTGATGCTCTCTTTAAATTGATGACAGACTTTGAACTAAGGGAGAAGATGGGCAAAGCTGCTGCAAAGCATGCGTTGGAGAATTTTAATTACAGAGTAACTGCAAGACATATTAGTAATCTTGTTAAAGAATATGTTTTGAAAGAAAAACCTGGTGCAGAAATTGAATCTTCTAATCAGTCAGAAATTATTTCTCCTGAAAGTTATTCGGCACCTGTTTTGAAAGTTAGTTAGAGAAGGACTTTCTTTTTCTTTAAAGATTCGTAGGCAAGGATATACATTCCTGCATTCCAAGCTTGGTTGCCGTTAACTCCGCTATGTGCATCTCCGGGTTTTCCTGTCAAACCGTTATGCCACTCGTTGAAGATTGGCTTTTGAAGATTTGCATGTGCGAGTTTTGCTAACTGCTTCTCTGCTTCTTTGAATTTATTCTGTTTTATCAACGCGAGAATGTAAAATCCTCCGATGTATGTCCAAATCCCTGCATTGAGATAATGATATGGCATTCTTGCCCCGCAGTCTTCAAAATAATCATGCCATTCTTTATCTTTTTTTCTTATCGGGGGGAAAATGGCTTTTACTGGATAGGGCTTATTAATTTTTTTATCTGTGATGTAGTTTAAAATTAATTTAGACTGTTTTGAATCAGCCAGTTCAAAAACTATTGCAAGTAAATTTCCTAATGAATCAAACCATTCTTCCTTTTCTTTGTATTTGTTGTGGTTCTTCCAGCGCCAGGGAAGATAAAAATTTTCTTCCCAAAGTGAAACTCCGCTCTCCCAGTTTGCCACGTGTTTTAGTTTTTCTGCTTTTTTCTTTTTGCCTTCTAAAACCAACGCCTTGTAATAAAGAGCTTGCGTGTTTATTGTGTGGCCGTATTTGTGGGGGAACGCGTCCTGCCAATCTGTCGTCGGAAGCTGTTCTGGCATACCCTCTTCAGAACTATCTTGGTGATAAACCCAGGTCATGGCTCTTTCAATGCGATTCTTTTCAGCCCGATATAACGAAGCGTCTTTAAAACGTTTTTTAAAAATGTGGTGTCCAATAACATACCATAATGAAGAGTCAATTGTTGAGAAGTCGACGTGAGGTGAACGGACGTTTGAAAATTTATCAACTGCGTTTGGAATTTGTCCTTGCTTGCTTTGGTTTTTTCCAAGTATCAAGAGCGAGGCCTGGAAAGTTTTTTTGAATTTTTTTCCGAGAAGAGATGCTCCGAGAGAGGTAATCACGCTGTCTCTTGCCCAAACAGCGTCGTAGCCTGGATAAGATGCGTAAAAACCGTGCGGAGTGGAGCATTTTTCTAAAACCTCTACTGCTTTGTCATATGCCTCTTTTGTTATTTTCATAGTTATTACAATTAAGGGGAGTATTAAAGATTTTCTAAAAAAGAGATGGAACCTAAATGGACCTGACAAGTCTGAACTTTGTTCAGCCATTCGACCGCCCAATGGTGGTCGGCCGAGGGAACCAGAAGTACGACTTTTCTAGAAGAAAAGTTGTACGCATCAAAAGACTACAATTGCTTCACTTCGTGAAGTTGGAGACGTAGCAAAAACTTTTAGAAAAAGTTTTCCGCTGGCTTTCAAAACTATTTTAGGATTTGCTTGCAAATCTTGTCTGCCGTAGGCACAGTCCAGTGCAAGGGGATTCTTTGAATCCCAGATGGACCTGTCGGGAATCGAACCCGAATCTCATCAGTGCAAGTGACGTATCCTACCATTGAACGACAGGCCCAATGGTAAATTGGAGAAAGATGTGTTTTTAAGTTTTTAGTTTTTTAAAATGTTAACCGGCATGCAAATGTTTCATTGAAATAATTTTATTGCATTATCCCAAACTTGGATATATCTAAATCTGGCCATAAATCTTCATGCACCATTTCTGAGCCTCCGTCAATTGAGGTTACATAGGTTTCTTTATTTCTGCGACCCCTTAATCCGTATTCTCTAACTATAAGCTTAAAAGATTCGCCCTCGTTTTTTATTCCGCAGCCCACTAAATGAGAAGTATCATTGCTCTCCTTTCATCTTCTCCGCCGACATCAAAAACAACTATTGTCTTATCACCGCGAATTTTATCTACGACTCCGCTTAGTGAAAATTTTCGTATTGTTCTTCCAATTCTTTCTGTTGGATTTTTCATTTTTTCTTGATTATGATTTAAAATGTTAACAGGCATGCAAATGTTTCATCGAAATAATTCGTCTTATTTAAATTTAGGAGGTGATCCAACTGCAGGTTCCCCTACAGTTACCTTGTGACGACTTAACCTACCTTGTCTAACAAAGGTTCGTCCCTGACGGGCCTCGCCAAAGCTAAACTCGGTTGGTTTGACGGGCGGTGAGAGCACGGGACATTGACTTATTCACTGGTCTCTGATAAAAACCAATTACTACCAATTCCAGCGTCATGAGGGTGAGTTGCAACCCTCAATCTGAACTAGGCTGAAGTTTATGAGATTAGCTTCACCTTTCGGTGTTGCAGCCCTTTGAATTCAGCATTGCCGCGCGCGTGTAGCCCAGGGTATTTGGGATGTACTCACCTAACGTGGTCCGCACCTTCCTCCTTGTTACCAAGGCAGTCTGCATATTGTTCAGTGCAAATATGCATACGGGTCTCGCCTGTTACCTGATTTAACAGATCATCTCACGACACAGGCTGACGTCGGCCATGCATCTCCTCTTAGCGTGTCAGGTAAGCCCTTCAGACTGACCTTCATCCTGCTATCGATCCTGGTGAGGTTCACGGTGTAGAATCTAATTGAACCGCACGCGTCACTGGTTGTAGTATCCCGCCGCCTATTCCTTTAAGTTTCGGGCTTGCGCCTATACTTCCCAGGTAGCACACTCTCCGGCTTCCCTTCAGCACCGATACCTCTCGAGGAGGTACCGATGTTTAGTGTGCAGTGTTTACTGCTAGGACTACACGGGTATCTAATCCGTTTTGCGACCCTAGCCTTCATCCCTCACTGTCAGATCCGTTCTCGTAAGGTGCCTTCGCTATCGTTAGTCCAGAAAGGATCAACGCATTTGACCGCTACCCTAACCGTACTCCTTACGTCTCCCGGTCTCTAGCCAAGCAGTACCTCTTGCGCGCCTGACCCTTGAGAGGCCAGATTTCACAAGAGGCTGACTTGACGAGCTACGGATGTTTTAGACCCAATAAACGTGGCTGCCACTTGGACCGCTAGTATTACCGCGGCGGCTGGCACTAGTCTTGCCCAGTCCTTATTCGTGAGACTTTTTGCATCTCACAAAAGCTTTCCAATTATAGGAAAGCACTCTGGCTTGCTCTGTCACACTTGCGTGCATTGCAGAAGTTTCCCGACTGCTGCACCCCGTAAGGCTGGGAATAGTGTCTCAGATTCCCTCTCAGGGTTACTCCGCTAAGAGCCCTTACTGATCTAAGCCTTGGTGGGCAGTTACCCCGCCAACAAGCTAATCAGCCGCAGCCCCATCCTAACTTAAGAAATAAATCATTCCAGAATTCATCTCCTATCGAATGTTACATTCAGTTTCCCGAACTTATCCTCGACGTTAGGGCAGGTTAGCTACGTGTTACTGAGCAGTTCGCTCTTCAATTCAAAGAATCAAAAAAACTTGCATGTCTAAGTGCAAACCAGATAGCAGCAGCCCCCAGCAGGATCAACTGGATTTAATATTGATTGAAAGATCCTGATGTTACAACATTGTAGTTGTAAATTAATCAATCAATTTTGCTCTACGACCTCTAAAGAATTTAGACGTTATACTATTTGATTATGACTCAACGCTTGCATACCTCATACCCTAATCGCAATTGCCGATTTAAGAAATCATCGACGTTAAACATTAAGGCACTCATTAAAGTTAACATTTTAACATTTTGTTGAGAGAAAATTGGTATATAAATGTTTTGGGGAATTTTGACATTGGCTTGGTAAAGCTTTGAGCTTAAATGTTTGAGGAGATTTAGTTATTCATGCCCCAAATAAAAAAGATTATTAGAATGAATATGATAACCCATGATATTATTAACTTGACATCGCCAGTTAAACTTAAATGCTGAATCTTTCAGTTGTGTTCAACAACTGAAAGGAGGCCTAGATTGAAATGAAAGGAAACGTAAGTTTTTCTTTTGGGCCTATTGCTTTGATAAATAAGATAGAT
>JAHISS010000021.1 GCA_018817905.1 Nanobdellota archaeon | reverse complement strand
GTGTCTTTTTCGTTGTGAGTGAAAATGATTGGGGTTTGGAATTCCAAAGCAACTGAAAGCAGGAAACCGCGGAAGGCGTTTTCGTGGATTCCTCCGGAGTAAATGTCTTCATCAATAATTCCTTCGACGAGAAGCAAGTGTTTTGGATATTGTTTCAGCTCAAGAAGCTGGGAGACAATTCTTTTGTTTATTATTGAAGACTTTAGGTCTGCGACGGTTTTTCTTTCGACTGCTGTATCTTTGATTAAGTAATCTGCTACAGGAAGTTGTTTCCATTTAACTTGAAATCCTTTTTCTTCGAGGAAGGCAGGAATGAGCGAGTTTTTTTCGCGGTGGTCTACTGTAATTTCGATTTTTTGAGAAGGCGGTGTTTTTTTGCTGGAGAAGATGTTTAGGATTTGTTTCATGTTAGATTAACCTTTGTAAATAAACAACGTTTGGAAATATAAATATGTGTATAAGGAGGAAAATCATTGCAAGAACTGCAGACGGAATCCCTAGTTTAGGTTTTTTTATTGCGATGATTCCCCCGAATAAAACTGTTAATGGGTCTATTATTAATCTATTTGGAAGGAATTCAACAGCATAGAACCAGTTTGATATTGTGCTTCCAAAAATACCTATTTCGAAAGAGTATTCAAGAATTTCCCATAAAAATGCAATAAGTAATGTCGAGATGATTATTTTTTTGGTTTGGATTTTTTTATTGTCGGTTTTAGTTAACCAGAGAAGTGCGGCTCCTATTGCGATTCCACTAAGGAGGTGAATGAATGTCCAGATGTCAAAGAGAGAAATGTCTTTTATTCCCCAGAGCAGCATTTACTTAAAATCCTCCAGAGTCTTAATCTTATTATTCTCCTCAAGTTCTTTCTTCACATCGTCTAAAATCTGGTACATCTTTTTTTCTCTTGCCTTGGAGGCGTAGTGGTGCGGGACGTCGCGGGTGTCTTTTGTTATTAGGATTATGAGTTTCCCTGGGGCGAGTCGCGCAGTTCTGCCTTGCCGTTGGATTTTTCTGATTGCACTGGGGATTGGCTCGTAGAATATTACTGTGGAAACTTCGGCGATATCGAGGCCTTCTTCGCCAATCGAGGTCGCTACGATTGTGTTAATCTCTCCAGAGTTTAGTTTTTGAATTATTTGTTTTTGTTCTTTCTGAGAAAGGCCGACGTTGTTCTTTTTTGCCTGGCCGAAGAAAGCCATTGCGTTTACGTCTTTTATTTTGTTAAGGCGCTCGGTGATTTTTACCCCGGTTTCTCGGAATTGCGCAAATATTATCACTTTTGAATTGGGGTTTTCTTTAAACTGGTTTTCGACTAAAACAACTGTTTCTTCTATTTTTGGATGTTCGACTTTTTTTGTTAAAAGGTTTTGGAGCAAGATGAATGCTGCGTTGAATTCTTGGGATTTTACGAGGCTTTGGACAGCTTTTGATTTTTTTTCGCTTGCTTGTTTTTGAAGGTTTTTGAGATATTCGTGCAGACCTGAAAGAGTTTGGGTTTCTAAAAGCTCGAGGGCGTGGGATATTTTTATTGCCGTCGCTGTTAGGGACATGCCGCGCATTGCGTTGAAGTCCCTTGCGTTTTGATAGCGGGCGCCGAGCTGGCCTTGAAGTTTTAGAAGGGTAATTTTATTTGCAGGACCGAACAAGAGGTTTCTGTTTCTTAATTGCGCAACTTGCGCGTCGAAGATTTTTTTTAAAAGTAATTTTATTTCAAGGAATTCTGAAGGGAATGGCACGAGGATTTTTTCGAATTCAAGTTCTTGGAGGTAGGGTTTGACATCTTGCGAGTCGCGGGTTCTGACTTCTATTTCGTCTACTGCAAGGTGCTTGCAGATTTCTTTGACGTTTTCTGGGCTTGAGCCGGGCGAGGCAGTAAGACCGAGGATTCTTTTATTGTTACCTTGTTGTTTGTAGTAGTCTACGACTTTTGTGTAATCGTAATTTTTTAGACAGCGATGGGCTTCGTCGATGATTAAGAGTGAAACTTCGTGCAGCGTGTAGAGACATGAGCGAAGGTCGTTGGCAATGCATTGCGGCGTTGAGAAGATTATGTCTGCGGTTTGGAATGTTTTCTTTCGCTGCTTTGCTGGGACTTCTCCGGTGAATAGTTGTAAGTCGGCGAAGAGTTCAGAGAGATTTTTTTTGTAAGTTTGGAAATGCTGTTCGACAAGTGGGCGAGTTGGAGCGAGGAAGAGGATTTTTGATGTTGGGAAAGCTTTGAGTCGGTGGACTGAGAGGAGAAGTGCTACGAGGGTTTTTCCTAATCCTGTTGGAAGCACGACTAAGGTGTTGTTGTCTTTGGCTGTGTTGAAAATGTGGGACTGGTAATCTCTCGGGGAGAGGGAAATTTCTTCCATCTTTTAGGTAGAATGAAGGCGGTTAAATGCTTATTGGTTTTTAATAAAAAATAAAAACCCATTGTATCTGCAGAGGACATGCCAGAAAAAAACGAACAACATTCATCCTTAATCACAGAGGCGAATAGAACAATACTTATGGGACGATTAATAAACTTGCCATATGGATTATGGGGAAGAATCGCCGAGAGTAATTCGTACGTCACTGCAGCTATTCCGCCGTTTAGAATAAACGTTTCTTCACGACCAATTATCGAAACAGAAAATAGGGAAAATGTTTATGAGGTTTCTTTTTCTCACACCACTGCTCCAAATGAAAAGCCAGAAAGAAAAGTCTTTTCAGGAGAAGATGCGCAAGAGTTGCATAGCCATTTAGTTAGAGGAGACAACGAGAAAAAAATACCGGTTTATAAAACATTGCAAGAGTTAGTTGACGAAACTCTTTGATTTCAAAAAGAAATTTAAACCTTCTTTCTCTAACAACAAAATGAAAAACAACAAAGCGGTCCTTTTGAGTTTGCTAGCCCTCGTCTGCATCATCTTAACATTCACAGTCAACTGGATGTTTATTGCTTTGGCGGCGATTTTTTCGGGATGGAGCTGGAAAGTCTTAAGCAAAACTTGCAGTATATAAATTATAAAATCCTTTAGAAAATAGTTTCACTTCCAACCAGTTCATTAGATTAATAATAAAACCAATCGGATGTGGTATTAATTGAGTTTTGGATAATACCTGATTAGTTGGGGTTGTGGGGTGGCGGGGTAACCTGTAGTACCTAAAGTATAAACGCAGATTTTTTCGACATTCGTCCCGTCCACCCATCGAATTTGAATTTCGACCGCCTCCGTCTCCCGCCCTCGAAATTAAAATTCAATAATCGAAAAAATCTGCTAGGGGGATGGAACTGCCCGAAGGGCATTAACTTGAAAGAGTCATCTCAGAACTTTCGTTGGACGTTTCGAATAATCATTCGTCATCGAGGTCTTCGAACTTGATTTTCCATTGATTATCCCACATTTTCTTTCGCTTCTTGCTGCAGGCGTCGCAGTATTTCCTTTTAAATCTGGCATTTGGGTTTGTCATGAATTCTTTCTTGCAGTCGAAGCATTTCTTCTTTTGGGGTTTTGGTTTTATTTCTATCATTTTAGTTATTTGATGTTAGGAAAAGAGGGTATAAAAAATATTCTAAGTAATAATTAATCCTCTTCCCTTGGGGGAGGAGTGATTAGCGGTAAGCGGTTTGTTGTGTCGCAATTATTGCATCTGGTTTCTGGGAGGTCTTTCGCTTTAATTGAGACTGAGTTTGTCCTTCTGCATCCGCCGCATTTATAGACCACGGGAAGTCCCACCAAAAGAGAGTATATCCCTATCCTGAAGTTTGTTGGTTCTATTATTGGTCTTGGGTTTTGATATCTGTCTGTCATAAAATAGTGTTTTTAGGATGGTATTTAAGGTTTGTTGTTTTTTTATTTGCCGCTGGCTGCAATGTAAACAAGAGTGCAGATAACTCCGGCGTAGAGCACTGCATTAACTACAGGGGCCACGACGAGATTTGTGTACAATAATCCGGCAAATACTTTCTCTCCTCGGGACAGGTCTTCCCATTCCGATTTTTCTGGCCGATTTGTGCCTGTTAGTTCTTGGAGTCGTGATTCTTGATTTCTCATTTTATTTGTAAGCGCTCTTGTGTAGTTTTTTGAGTTTTTTGTTTTCTTGGATTGGTTTTAGTAAAAGGTTGAGTTCTTTGGCGATGGCTTGTTTGAGATCCATTGGGTGGAGCTTTTTGTTTGTGAAATCTGATTCGAGTTTTTCGTATGTTTCATAAGAAATGTTGCCGCCGAATTTGTCTGGACGGGAAATTGTGAATTTCTTTTTTTGATCTTGTTTCAATACGAAGATTACGTACTTTAGGAAACCCATTAGACCGTTATTCGGTTCGCCTTCGGCGCAGTGGGCTTTGTTTATTTTTTTCGAGATTGTTGGTTCGTCGTCTAGCATGTCTATTTTGCTTCCTTCTATGCTGGAGGACATTTTTTCGCCCGTCAGGCCTGGGATCATTGGGTTCATTAGTTCGATTCTTGGGCTGTAGTTTATTTTTGGAAGAAATTCGCGGGCAAAGACTAGGATTTTTCTTTGGTCTAAGCCACCGAATTGAATGTCGGCATCGAGATATTGCTCGTCTAGTGCTTGCATTATTGGATAGATTAGGTTTCCCAGTTTTGGATTCTCGGTCATTTTTACGACTTCTGAGGCGGCGCGAGTAGTGTCGTGGATTGAGGCAACCATGCTCATCTTCAGAACATCTTCAAAATATTTTGGTTTTAGTTGGAAGGTTGAACCTTTAACGAATTCGAGTTTAGCTAGGGAAATGTTGATTGACTTTAGCATTTCTTTGATTAGTTCGGTGTAGTAGTTTTCTCGTTTTTTTAGGATTCCCCAAGGGATTCCGTCTAAGGCAGCGTGAAGGTCGGCGATTAGTATTTTGACCTTGAGTCCGGCTTTTAGGAAGTCCGCCAGTTTTAGCAGCGGGAAGTAATAAGAAATGTGCGGGGAGCCGGTGGTCATTGTGCCCCAGTAGACAGTGGGATTTTTTTTCTTGGCGAGCAAGTCTTTCAGATCTTCTTTTTCTATTACTTCTTGTAAGTTTCTTGTTATTAGTTCGAATTTTTCCTGGTTGTTCATAGATAGTTGAGTTAGATAATGGATATAAAGGTTTTGTTCTTTTATAACGCATGAGAAGGTTTGCGTTTGTTATTGCGATACTGGGAATGTTTGTTTTGGTTTTGCTGTTGAGCCAGAAACCTGTAAGTGTAATTGGTTACGAGGACTTGGAAGATTTGGAATTGAATACGCGAGTTGAAGTTGTTGGAGAGGTTGTAAGTGAGAAAATTATTTATGGGGATAATAAGGTTTTGGTTTTGGACGGCGGGATTGAGTTGGTTTGCGAGGGTGTTGGGGGTTTTGTTGGAAATGAAGTTAGAGTTGTTGGAGTTGTCAACGAGTACGATGGGAAGAAACAGGTTAGTGTTTTGGAAATTTATTTTGATGATTAATGAAAAAGACAGCGTAGGATGGTATTTTTTAGATTGCGCAGTATACAAAAATTAGTTCGTGTTTAATTTTTAGATACAACCAAACAATAGCCCAATTCGTAATCGCTGCGCTCACAAAATTAACTCGATAATGATTATGCGGAAACGCTTTGATGTGGAGTATTGTTTTTATTAACGCTCTGCGTGACTGTGGGGGTGGGGTGGAAAAATAATCTTGCTGTTAAAATTATATGCTTTAGTATTTTTAGATGGGGAAAGTTTAAATAAATCTCTTAGTTAGGAAAAACATGCATGAAATTGCGGTGGCGAACCGGATAATTGAAGAGGCGAAGCGGCAGAAGGAAGATGTTCGGGCTTTGAAGGTTGAAGTCGGCGAGCTTGCTGAAATCAGCGCGAAGGAAGTTGAGGAGGCGTTGAAGCAGATGGTTGACTGGGAAGTTGAAGTTGGTTTTGTGGAAAGTAAGATTAAATGTTCTTGTGGGTTTGAAGGACGGGCGCGGATTGTTGACAGAGGACATGGTTATTGTGTTTTTAATTGTCCTGACTGTGGTGCTTCGGGTAAGAGCATGAGTGTTTTAGAAGGCGGGGAGATAAAGATTGTTGGGGTTGGGTAGGGCGATTAACGTCTGTGGTGTGGGGGTTGGGTCGGTCTGTTTGGTTGATTGTTCATATGGCGTGGTTGTGTATAATGCTGTTCGTGCCGGGGTGCAAAATGTTCGCGGGAGTCTCTTGGTGCGCGACTATCGCGGTAAGTTCCTTTTCCGGGTTGATGATAATTTGTTGTTCTGTCTGGTGAGTAATGGATAGTTCTCCTTCTTCCTTCGACACAGCCCCCGCTTAAAAAAAGCAAGGCGCCCGCGACAAGTAATGTTCCTGTTGTTTTCATGATAAATTAAGTTGTCTATAGTTTAAATATTTATCTTTGGCTTGTTTGTTTTTTATATCATAAAAATTAAATACCTGTTCCTTTATTGAATAAAATGTGTTTAACAATTCCTGGAAGGATAATAAAAATTGAAGGCGATGTTACCACTTGGGATTACGGCTCGGAGAAGAGGGAGGCGAGGATTGTTGAGGGAGATTTTGGGGTTGGGTGAATTAAAAATATAAATCTCTTTCTCCGTTTTCTATTCTTTTCAATTTGGCGAGGGTTTTTTTCTTAATTTGGTCATCTGAGATTTTTTCAAGGTATTTTTGAATTACCTTTACGCCGAGTTCTTTAACGTCTTGAGAAGCGTAGTCTTCCAGATATTCTTTGAAAGTTAGGATTGCGTTTGGCCGGCAGAGTTCATGGATTTTGCCGGTTTTTATTAGTTTCATGATTGTTTCGCCTGTGCGGTTTAATCTATAGCAGGCGGTGCAATAGCTTGGCAGTAAGTTTTGGTTGAGAATTGATTTCAGGATTTGGTCCATGTCGCGGGAGTCTTGTAACGAGAATTGTTCTAATGCTTTTTCTTTTCCGTAGCCGCCGGGTGATGTGCTAGATGCTGCACTTGTTTGAGATATTCCAATGTCGAATGCCTTTGCCCGCGTCTCTGGCTTTTCGCGAGTTGTGATTATCAGTCCGGTGTATGGAACAGCCATTCTTAAGATTGAGATTATTTTGAGTAATTGGTCTTCACTTACTTCATGCGGAAAATTTGTATTTACTGTTGCGGCTGGCTGGAATCTTGGAACTGAAATTGTGTGCGGGCCCACGTTGTATTTTTTTTCTAAGTATTCTGAGTGAGATAATAATGCAAGGACTTCGAATTTGTAATTGTATAAGCCGAATAGAACTCCGAGGCCAACGTCGTTTAGTCCGGCTTGCATTGCTCTATCATGAGCGAATAGCTGCCTTTCGTAGTCTGACTTTGGGCCTTTGTGGACCTCTTTGTATGTTTCTTGGTGATAGGTTTCCTGAAATAATTGATATGTGCCGATTCCGGCTTCTTTGAGTTTTTTATAATCTTCGACAGTTGCAGCTGCGATGTTTACGTTTACTCTTCTTATTTCTCCGTTTCCTACTTTGGTGTTGTAGATTGTTTTTATTACGTCCACAATGTAGTTAATTGGGTTTTCAGCAGGGTCTTCGCCGAATTCGAGAAGCAATCTTTTGTGTCCCATGCGTTCTAATATTTTTACCTGGTCTTTAACTTCTTCAAGAGTTAATTTTTTTCTTTTCTCTGGATTGCTGCAATGGAAGCCGCAGTATTTGCAATCGTTGACACAAAAATTAGAGACGTAGAATGGGGCAAAGAGGACTAACCGCTCTCCGTAGATTTCGTCTTTGATTTTATTAGATGTTTGAAACATTTTTCCTATTAGTTCTTCATCTTCGGTGTTTAGTAAATAACCTGTTTCCTGCAAGGTGAGGCCTTCTTTTTTTAGGGCTTTTTCTAAGATTTTTTTAACTACGTCTGGAGAAGGAGATATTGTTTTTTCTAAGATTTTATTGATATTTTGTTCGTTGATTACTTCTTTCATGTTTTGCATTTTAAATTCCTAAATCTGTTGGCGCGCGGCCGAGTGAGTAAAGTAATTTTAATGTTTCTTCAATATTTTTAGTTATTTCTTTGTCTCTATCGGGTCTTCCAGGATATAAAGTGTATTGTTTCCTGAATCTGCTTGGCGTCACATTAATCATTAGCGAGTTTGCACCGGCCAAAAGACCCCTTTGTTTTCCAGAATCTTTATCTAAGGTTTCTAAGGCTGTTGTAACTAATATTTTGGAGTTTGGATCAATAAATCTACTTACAGCAAGAACCTTTAAGATGGTGTCGATGTCAGATAATTCTGTATTTTTTAAAGGGGTTTGCGGATGAGGAATTAGTGGACCAAAGGAATACATTTCTGCGTTTAGAGATTTTGTTAATAAGATGTCGTTGAGAATATCTTCCTCTGTTTGGTTTGGGAAGCCAATTATAGAACCTGTTGCTATGATGTAGCCGAGTTTGTTTAGATATTTTAAGAGGTCTATTCTTTCTTGGAAATTTGCTTTTGGGCCTTTGTGAAATTTTTTGTATAACTCTTGATTTGAGGTTTCGAATCTTAGTAAAACGCCGCGGGCTCCGGCATCGTACATTTCTTTGTAGCAGTTCTGGCTTCTTTGCCCGACGCTCATTGATAAAAGGACGCCGCATTGTTGTTTTATTTTTTTTATTATTGCGACTAAATCTTTTGTTGTGTAAGACGTGTCTTCGCCGGATTGGAGAACAAGGGCTTTGAAACCCAGTTCTTTTACTGCATGGACAGCAGCTTCGACGATTTCATCTGGAGACATTTTGTATCTTTTTAATTCTTTATTGTCTGAACGGATTCCGCAGTAGGTGCAGTTGTTTCTGCAATAGTTTGAGAATTCAATGATGCCGTGGACGCAACAGGCGTTTTCCAGATTTTTTTGTCTGAGAGAGTTTGCTGTTTTGTAGAGGAGTTTGAGTTTTTCAGGTTCGTTTGTTTTTAGCAGGGTTAGTGCTTCTTGTTTTTGAAGTAGATTTCCTTGCTGGGCTTTTTGGATTATTTCTTCAAACTCGTTTTTAGGTTTTGATGTTTCTATTTTTGATATTTTATTGTCTATTTTTTTTAGCTCTGCGAAACGGTCTTTCCAGAAACTTAGGATAGGGATGGCGTCATCTTCGTCTATTTTGTCTACCAGGATTCCACCTTGGGCATAAACGTAGTCTCCGACTTGGGCGTTTACGAATTCGTTTAGGGCGTTTTTGTGTTCGCCGAAGTAGTCAATGACTGCGATTTTACCTTTGAGTTCGACGATTTTCCCAGGGATTGCGTAGCACATCACATTGGGAGAGAGAGGGATTTATTATAGTTTTTGATTGACGATTATTTGTAACAAAACAAATAAAAACTGGTTTGTTTAGATATTGAGATGAAGGTTGTTGTTGAGAGTGTTGAGCGATTCCAGGAGAATAACTTTTTTATGAAGGTTATGCCGGAGAAGGAGTTGAAGTTTAATGCGGGGCAGTTTGTTATGGTTAAGGTCGGGGGGGTTGAGAAGCCGTTTTCTATTGCGTCTTTTCAGGGGGAGAAGACGATTGATTTTTTGATTAGTGCTCATCTGGGTGGGCAGATAACGCCGAAGCTTGAGAAGATGAAAAAAGGAGAGGGTTTTGAAATTGAAGGGCCGTTTGGGAGTTTTATGATTCGCGATACAGATGCGAAAGAGATTGTTTTTATTGCTGCTGGGACAGGAGTTGCGCCTTTTCGAGGGATGATTGTTGAGGCGTTGGAAAAGTTTAAGGACAAGAAGGTGAAATTGATTTTTGGTTTTAGGCATGATTTTTATTTTGAAGATTTTTGGAAGGAGTTGAAGAAGAAGTATAAGAATTTTGATTATTTAGCTTGCTGTTCGCGGGCTGGGAAAAGTTGGAAGGGTTTGAAGGGAAGAGTTACAGGACATTTGGAGAAGATAATTGGAAGTGCTTCTGGGAAAGAGGTTTATCTTTGCGGGCCGCCGGCAATGGTTGAGGCGACGCGGGCGAAGTTAGGGGAAATTGGTTTTGGGAAGAAGCAGATTTGGGGGGAGGAATGGTGATGGGAAAAGCAAATGAAATAATTCAGTGGATACTGATTGGTTTGTTGATTGTTTATGCTATTGCTTTGCCGATTGTTTTGTATAAAGTCGGGATGATATTTGTTCAAGGACAGGTCAATATCAGAATGGAAGAAGTCGGCCGTATGAATTTATTAAGATGCGAAGTTAAGGAAGATTGTAGTTATGGTGAAGCTGAGAGGGGCATGGATTCCCCAGAGCTGTTTGGCATCCTCGGAGCAGATAAAAACTACGATGATTTTTTTGTTACGATAACTGGTTGTGTAAATAGAGAAAAGGCAGATCATTTTACTGAATCAACTTTTGAAGGAGAGTGCGTTTGCATTTCCGGGCAATGCGGGTGGATAAAATAATGGTAAAGAAAAAGATTGGAGAAGGAGAGAAGAAACTAAAAATGGGGTGGTTTAGTTTTTCGTGTTGTGAGGATTCGACGATTGTTTTTACGGAGTTGTTGAATGATCATTTTGAGGAATGGAATCGGATCTTTGAGTTTCAGCATGTTCGGATTTTGAGGTCGAAGAATAAGCTGGAGGGCTTGGATGTTGCGTTTGTCGAGGGTGCGATTGCTTCGAAGGCGGATGAGAAGAAACTTTTGGAGATTCGGAAGAACTGCAAGAAGCTGGTGGCAATTGGGAGTTGTGCTGTGACTGGAGGGCCGGCGGCGCAAAGAAACGATTTCTCTAAGGAGTTGCAGAAAGAAATTGAACCTTTGATTAAGAAATTTAGAATGCATAAAAAGGTTTACAGGCTGGACGAATTGGTTCGCGTGGATTACAAGGTTCCTGGATGTCCGATGAGTGAGGAAAAGTTTTTTGAAGTTATTGAGAAATTGAAGGAGGATTTTGGGGTAGGATGAAAGCAAGATATTGGTTGATATGGATACTTGGAGTAATAATAGTTTTGACTTTACTGTTTAATTTTATAAGTGGTTTTAGTGCGAGCTGTACTTTGATTGGCTGTCCTTGTCAGAATTGGGTAGAGATACCTGGGACGCCTTCTGGAAATATAACTGGAGAAAGACCTTGTAATACTTGTACTTTGGCTAATCCAGTCTTTGTAAGTATTTTGTTTAACGTTGTTAGGCATTGCGAATACAAGGAGATAATTATTTGTGAGGACGGCGAGAGTGTTGGGAAAAGATATGATAAAGAAAATAAAGTTTGTAGGTATGACCCTTATGTTTTGATATTTAATTTGGGGGATTTGGGGAGTTATAATAGAGCAGTTTCTCACAATGTGGGTCAAATGAATGGGGCGAGTTTTCCGGGAGGGGGTGAGTGAGATGAAGATAGAAATAGAATTCAAGCCGATTGAGAAATTGAAAAAAAAAGAGCTTGATTTCATGAATGTGCAACGGAAGAGAGAGTATGGGAAAAGTGCGATGATGAATTTTAGGAAGGAGGACAAAAAGGCTGTTTTTATTCTCGTGAAGGATGAGGGCAAGGTGGTGGCCTTTGGGATGTTGAAGCCTGTTAAGGTGGAGTACAAGGGTAAGAAGTATGAAATTCTTGGGATGGGGCGAGGTTTAGCAATTAAGAAAGGAAGGGAATATGGGAGATTACTGCAGGCTGCTAGGATTTATTATATGAAGAAAAAGGATAAGACTGCGGTGGCGTTTACTGATAGAAGTAATTTGGGCTTTTTTGAGAAGGTTGGTTTTAAAACTAAGAGGCATTTGATAAAGAGATTTAGATATAAAAATCCCAAGACGGGAGAGATTGTTATAGATAATGATGGAGATGGTGTTTATTATGAAGGCAAGGATAAATTAGTTAGTAAAATTATTAAGGGAAAAGGAGTCGCGTTTACGAACGCGGATTTTTGGTAAAATGAAAACAGTTGACATATCAATCCAGAACATTTCGAAAGTTGAAGGTCATGCAGACTTGGACGTGAAAGTCGTGAACGGAAAAGTTGAGAAAGTGAAGTTGGCGTTGACCGACAATAAGAGGTTTTTCACGGAGGCGATTCGGGGGCAGACGATTGATAGCTTGCCTCAAGCTGTTGCTCGAATATGTGGGACGTGTAGCATCGCGCATACGATGTGCTGTATCGAGGCGATTGAGCGGGCGCTTGGTGTTAAGGTTTCGGAGCAGGCGATGGCGTTGAAGAAGTTGACGATGTATGGGATGATGATAAGGGATCACGCGCTGCATGTTTATCTTTTTAGTCTGCCTGATGTTTTCGGGAAGGATAGTGTTTTGGATTTTGTTGGGGAAGAGGCGCAGTATTTGAAGGATTCTTTTGTTGTTAAAAGGGCAGGGAATAATTTATCGACGGTTGTGGCGGGTAGGGCGGTTCATGCGCCGTATCCAGTTGTTGGAGGATTTATGGAGACGCCGAAGGATAAGGACTTGAAAGCTTTAATTCCTGAATTGAAAGAGGCGCGGGAGAGGATGATGAAAGTTCTTGGGGTTTATGCGAAGGCGAAAGTTGATTATGTTCGTGAAACTAATTTTGTTGCTTTGTCTGGGCCGGAGTTTAACTTTTTGGGAGATTATATCTTGACTTCGGATGGGAAGAAGATTCCGGAGGAGAATTATTTTGAGCATTTGGATAAGGTGGTTATTCCTTATTCGCAGGCGGTTGGTTATGAGTTTGAGGATGACACTTACATGCTTGGGGCGCTGGCAAGGTTGAACTTGAATAAGGACAAGCTGCATAAGAATACGAAGAAGGATTGTGCGCGATATCTGAAGATGTTTCCTTCGAATAATATCTTCCTGAATAATTTGGCGCAGGCAATTGAGATTGTTCATTCGATTGACCATTCGATTGAGATTATCCAGGGTTGGAAGTTTAAGTCTGAAGCGCCGCCGAAGTTGGAGTATAAGGATTGCGAGGGAGTCGGGGTGATTGAGGCGCCTCGCGGATTGTTATATTACAAACTGGCCTTGAAGAAAGACGGGACGATTAAGGAAGGAAGAATTATTACGCCGACGCAGCAGAATCAGATTAACATGGAGTTGGATATTAAGAAACTTGTTCAGGCGGAGATTGATAAGAGGACTGGCGAGGGTTCTGGAGTTGGGGTTGAGAGAGATTCTGGAAGTGGCGGGTCGGTTAAAGGTAAGGGGGAATTGGGTGGTGGGAATTATTCTGGAGTCGGAAGTAAGAAGGGGTTGGGCGGTGAGGATTTTGGAGGAGGAGGCAAGAGTGGGCTGGGGGAATTGGGGGTGAAGGATAAGGAAGAGATTCAGTATGAGATGGAGAAATTGATTAGGTCATATGATCCGTGCATTTCATGTGCGACGCATTTTTTGAAGGTTAATTGGGATGAGAAATAAATTAAAGAATAAAATTAAAAGAAAGGGAGATAGCGTTTTGTTAATTAGGGAAGTGAGAGAGAAATTATCAAAAGAAGAAATTAATCTTGATGAAATGAATAATTTGTAGAATTTGGATTTAAAAAAGTTTATAAAACATAACAATCCCCAATTTACATGACACAAAGGGAATTACTACCGGCTGTTGCATTAGTTGCACTTGGTGTCTCTATCTTACTTCCAATCACGGATTGTTCGGTTCGTTATGCAACTTACTTGCGGGCGAGGTCATATGTGGAGGAAAGAATCGGAGATATGCAACCGCCTTTGACTTCTGAGGAGACAGAAAGATGGCATAAACTAATGGGTGTGGAAGAAGGAAAAAACCCAGAGAGACATCATTACAGTAAATACTTGAAGGATGTTTTTGCTGAGATAAAAGCTGAAGGGCACTAGTATTTAGAGAATTTCATATTATTTAAGGAATTATTTAGATATGCATTTTTTGAAGGTGAATTGGACGTGAGAAATAGTTGAAGGTTGTTTTGTGAAAGGAGATAATTAAGTGGAGAAGATTTCTGGCAGAGGGTTGGTGAGGAAATTATTTTTGAAAGTTAACTTGGTTTGATAAGATATTTTTAATTTCTTTTAGGATTTCATCTTCATTCCCTTCACTCGGAATGCCAATAATTGTAACTTTTTTTATCTTGCCGAGTTTTTTCATTAGTTTGAGTTGGAAGCCGAGGTCAAAGTCGTGGAGAGAGCATTGTGGGGAGGGTTGGATTTTGTTGATGTCGGTTAGGATTTTGACTTCTTTAATGTCCAGGATTGTGTCGATTAGAATTAAATGGTTTTCTTCGGGGAGGTTTTCGGTTGGGTCAATGTGGATGAATTTGAATTGTGGTAATTCGGACTTTAGTTTGGGTAGAAGTTTTACTGGGAGGGAATCTTGTTCGAAAGTTGGGTTGCCGAGGATGTAGATTGTTTTCACAGTAATATTTAAAATAAGGATATAATAAGTCTTTTCATGAAACCGAGACTAGCTTATATAGACCACGCATTGAGGTATGTGGGATGTTTTCTTATGAGAATGCGTATTGAGGAAGGGATTGAAATTACGGCTGCTGAAAGTTTAGAGGATTTTTTAAAAGATCATGACTTAAATGATTTTAGTGTGTTGTTGTATCATCCGGGTAGGAAGAAGCAGTATTTGATACCAGAGGTTAAAAAGAGATTTCCTCATTTGAGAGTTGCAGGGATAACTGCTCCAGGTTCTCAACAAGATTATCTCCCTTCAGACGAATTTCCGATGTTTACATATAATGCTAAACATAGAATTGCAGAGTTTGTGAGAGGAAATCAATAAAAAGATAAATTAAACAATCTTCTTCCCTGCTTCGTCGTAGATTTCAATCGCATGGGCTGGGCAGGACTTTGCCGCTTTGGTTTGTTTGTCGAGTTCTTCGTCGGTGAACTCTTTCTTCAGCTGCACCGCGATGCCTTGGTCGTCAAGCTTCCAGGTGTCTGGTGCGATTTTTGCGCAAGATGCTGCGCCGATGCATTTTGATTTATCATATTTTATTTTGTACTTCATTGTTGTTGATGTTGCTTGGGAAATATAAATGTTTGTTTTAGTTAGTTTTTTACCTTTCGATATATATATATATCTCAAAATTCTCTTTAATTATTGAAAATGAAAAAAGAAATCTTGTTGAATAGCGTTATTTTAGTTTTAATATGTTTAACTTTTGTTTCTGCGACTATCGTGAATGAAGGAGAAAGCATTACAATCCAAGACAAAGATAATAACGACCTAATTCTAGTTTTAACTGCTGTTTACTCTCAAACAAGTGCAGAAATTTCTATTGATGGAACCCCTTTCACGATAGGGGAAGAATACTATGAAGATTTATCTAATGTGGAACTGTTTGTAAATGATATTTTCTATACTTCTAAAGAAGCGGGACTAAGTGGCGTGAACCTAAATAACTATGCGGTGGTTTACGAAGACAAGGCAAGCAATGGAGAGTATGTCTTTTTTGGGGACGATAATGATGAGTATTCTTTTGATATGGAAGTTCTTTCTGCGGAGGAGGCTAATTTGATAGTTGATGGAGAATCGGTTAGTTTTGGAGAGAAGGATTATGGAGAGATACAGGGAGCTAGTTTTTACGTCGTGGACATTTTTCATACGACAAAAGAAACAGGAATTAGTGCGGTTTCTTTAGGTTTTTTTGAAGGTGGAATTGGTTTTGGAAATAAGGAAAATTTAAACTCTTGCCAGATTGCTGGCTATTATTGTGTTGAAAGTAGTTTTAACTGTCTTGAAAATGGTGGAAATGTTTTGGCCCCTGAGCTTTATTCTTGCAGCGGTGCTGGAAGAGCTTGTTGTACAGTTGATGTTGACGTGGGAGAAGGCTGTATTGATTCTGACGGATTGGACTATTATACAAAAGGCACAGCTTCTGGGAAACATTGGACCCAAGATAGTGGGTGGACCTACATGACGAAGACTGATTATTGTTGGGAAAGGAGCTCTTTGGAACCTACTAATGTTGGAAGATATGCAATAGATTTTAATTGTCAAGTTAATTCTAGGCCGTTGGCTAGCGATGGTAAAGAGAGTTTATTTCCTTCTGGGGAGCGTTTGGTTGGGTCGATTTACTTATGTCCAAATGGCTGTTTGGATGGGGCTTGTGCAGGTTCTTCTAATGAGGTTTCATCAGAATCGTATGAAGATGAGTCCAATGTTGTTAGTTCTGAGGCAGCGGGGCAAAATAATTTTGTTTGTGGGAGTTGTGGGCTTGATAACAAGTGTTATCCTCTCGGATACAGAAAAGATGGCAGTTATTGCGCGGAAAGTGGAGAATTTGTTTTCCAATTGAGTTCTGATGGATTGTGTGAAAATAATTTTGAGTGTGAGAGTAATGTTTGTGTTTCTGGCGAATGCGTTAGCGGTTCGTTACTTACAAAAGTAATTGCTTGGTTTAAGAGAATGTTTGGATAGTTCGCCGAGAAAAGTTTTATATATTCGTCTTGGCTGTCGTGTTTAGAAAAGATGGTAAACTGGTTAGAAGTTGAGGTAAAGGCGAAGGTCGAGGATGTTGCTCGTTTGAGACGGAAGATTAAACTGGTTGCTGATTTTATTAAGACTGAGTCTCGAGGAGATGATTACTTTCGTCTTGAGGGGAAAGGTTATCCGTCGAAGGCGTTTAGGATTCGGGACGACGGGAAGAAGTTAGTTGTTAATTTTAAGAAACATCTGACGCATCTTTATGGTGGCGGGGTTGTTGTTAAAAGAGAGTTTGAATTTGAGTTGAGCGACGGGAAACATTTGGATAATTTTTTGGCTTTGTTGGAGGATTTTGGATTTAAGGAGTGGGTGAAGAAGAGAAAGCACACTGAGAAGTATTTGCATAAGAAGGATAAGAACATAATCATTGAGATAAATGTTGTGAAACATGTTGGAACTTATCTTGAGATTGAGTATTTAGCGAAGGAGAAAGATGTGGAGAAGGCTCGGAAGGCGATTTTGCAGACGCTGGCTGAGATTGGCGTGACAAAAGACCAGATAGACAATGTGGGATACACTCGGAGGTTGTATGAGAAGGGTGTTAAGGATAAGAAGTATTTTATTACGCGGAGGAAAGGGAAGTGAGAATAGTTCCAGAAACAATTAATAGGATAAGGTTAAGTGATAAGGAGCTGGTGTTGTTGGGGAAGATTTTGGGAAAAGTTGATAAGGATAAGTTAGATGCCAATGAGAAGAAGTTTTGGGAGATAATTTTAGGGCGGGTGGGGGGAAGGTTGAAGTTGAAGAAAAAAGGTGTGAGATGAAATACGTTGAACTAACTTGGTAAAAAAATGTGTTTGTGCTCTTTAATATAAATTAAAACGTCATAGTTCTCAATATTCTTT
>JAHISS010000121.1 GCA_018817905.1 Nanobdellota archaeon | reverse complement strand
ATTCTCTAATAATTCTTTTTTCAAAACCTTCATTATACACAACAACATCTCCTTCACTTCCTAAACTCTCTTTCAATTTCCTTAAGAACTTTAAGCGAGGATCTTCACCGCCATCAGCCAAAAAAGAAATATGCTCTGGCTTGTCGCCTTTTTTCTTTACTATGTGTAGGGAGAATTGGAAAGGTATTTGTTGGTAGGGCTTAGCTCTTTCAAACCTCGGAATCACTTCGTTAAACGTTTCAAAATCTAAATAATAAAGCGGATATTTCAATCCCTCCAAGAACTCTTTTATCTTCTCTTTGTCCGAATGGCACTTCCCATCAATGACGCATTTCCTTTGTATCTTTTGCTTCTCGTTCATCTTGAAATTCTCTGGAACATCTTCTATCTTAATCATGCCTTCTTGATATATTTTAATTCCTTTTTTCGGACCCCACCCAGTCATCTCAAAAACATTATCTTCTGGCAGTGAATCATAAAACTCATCAATCGCAACGTTGCTATACTCTGCTGTGAGAATATCTTCAGGCGTTACCTTTGGACATTCTTTTAATTTGACTACTTCAAAGAACCTTTTGATATTGTTTTCGACACCGCCGTACAGTTCGTCAACTTCTTCGCAGGCATCCTCAGCAACAAAGAAGTTCTCTGGCTTTATTTCACCGTTCTTAACAAATTCATTATTCACGTGACAGAGTATGCACTTTCTTATTTTTAAACCAGACTTCTCACAGACATATTTCTGGAAAGCGACATCGTGAACATTTATCGGTTTGACTTTGGTCCCGCTCTTCACTTCAAGAATGTCCCAGCTATCTTCTTCCGCAGGCACGAGCAAATCTATTCTTGCGTAGGTATCGCCATCAGGGGTTGAGAATTTAAAGCCTGGTTCAAAGAGAGGTTTTCTTTTTTTTAGGAGGATTTGCGTTTGGGCAAGGTTTTCATTAAAGTCTTTCGTTGGGACGGTGATTCCTTCGGAATAAAGTTTTGTTGCAAACTCCCCGACCTTGGTTCCCTCTTCCATTCTGTGAAGTGTAGGAGCATTTGGTTCTGGGATCTTTTCTGGGGTGTTTATTTCAAGCCAGAGGAATGCGGGGCATTGGACTCCGTTGATGTAGCGGGATTTTGTTATCACTGGGCTCATGATGAAACGGAGGTTTAAGGGTATTTAGGGTTTTTGGAAGGGATTGTTGATATTTCCCAAGGAGTTCCGATTTGGGCGCACTTGATGATTATCGTCGCAGGGTCGATTGTTTTGGTGGGAGGTTTGTGGGTGATTGAAGTTATTGTCAAGAAGTTTGCGAGTTAGAAGTTTCATTTTTCCTTCCTTGATTTAATTATCGGACAAGAAGTGAAATCTTCTTTTGTCAATTTAAAACAACTTGAACAACAATCTATTAATTCATTTGATAAGGAAAATTTAGATTTTCGTTTCCTATCAAAATACGTGTAAAGTATTACTTCAATTTTATCTCTTTTTTTCACATCCCTGATAGAAGGACAAAAATCAGTATCTGATGAAACAAGAACCACCTTTTTAATTTCTGGAAAATCATCTTTAATATGCCCCATATCAATAGTCAATAAATTATCAACTTCTTTTTGGTGATATTCAAATTCTCCCTTGTCATTCTTTAATCTTTGACATCTACCTTCCCTTACAGTTATACTTTTGTTTTTCAATAAAGCATTTACAAATTTATCATGCCCTTTTTTCCTGCTTGCTTCATCTTCCGTTGGCTTATCTGATTGAAAAGGCGGGCAGGTATAATAAAATAAATGTTTACAGAATAAGTCTTGTTTTTTAGCAATTCTTTTCGCAAATTCAAATTTATCAAATCTCAATCTTGCACCCTCTCCAAAAAACTCCATTAATTCTTTTAATAATCCCTCATCGATAAACACCAATGTTTCTTCCACGTTCATAAGTTCCCATTAAAGTTTAAGTAATTTCCTAGAAAAAAGTCATCTGGCGACCCCGTGAGATCACCAGGGAATATTCT
>JAHISS010000120.1 GCA_018817905.1 Nanobdellota archaeon | reverse complement strand
GCTGGAGGCAGGCAAAGAGAGAAGTGAATGGCGGAAGAGTGCATGAAAGTTTTGAAGTGATGAAAAAAGAATTGAGAAATTTTTTGAAGTACAAAAAGTTTAAGCAAGACATGGGGAAATACTTACGTCCTTAGCTATAAGTGGACGAAAGCTCCGAAAGCAATCATCAAGAAGATTACGCTTAGTTTTAATTTGTGTTTTCTTATTTGTTTGATTCTCGCGTTTTTGAAAGCTAATGCTAGAGCTAAGAAAATTAAAGGGACGAAAATTGTGTAGGCAAATGTTCTATGAACTTCTAAGAGGGAGAAGCCGAAGAAATACAATATCCAAAATGCGATTATGTCGATGTCGGGGATTAATCCGGCGAGTCCTGCGATTAGAACGTAATGAAGCGGGAAAGTTCCCTTGCCTTTTTTTGACTCGTACCAATCTTTGAACAGTGCTGCTAAAACCAGCGGAACAAGTATGTGAAGAACTGCTTGTGGCATTGTTGGGAAAAGATTTAGGAGTTTATAATTTTATTCTTTGATTAATCTTTTCCCACCCCCAAACCATTAGATTATCGAATAAATCTCGTTCGGAGTTGCTGGGGGATGATAAGTTGTTTGTTAATGACGCACAGATTAAAATTTTACTTTATTCCTGCTTGTATTGCTCGCCTCTAATTCCTCTTTGAAATTTCCAGACCCAATTTATCCATCCACAAATTGATTCGTAACCTTCATTTGTTGTGAAGTTTCCCTCGATTATTGAGCTTCTCAAAGTTTTAAATAACCTTGATTCAGAACTGAAATCTAATTCTCCCTCGTTGAATTCGTTTGATGCGATTCCTGCGCTTTCGATTCTATGGGCGTCTGAATTAGCTAAGTAATGTTTTTTGTTTTTTCTTGCAAACTCTTTTGCTAGGTCATTGGACGTTCGCGTGTAAGGGGCGATTTTCTTGCCCACTTTTGGCAGTTTTGAAAAAGCTCTTAGCCATCTTAATTGTGCGTTATGACCTTCTACAAAATCGCATTGGTCAACTACTTGCATCGCTTTGTAAAATCCCAGTCCAAAATGTGATTGTAAAGCAGGATGCTCTAAGCCATGCAACAATCCATGGTCGTTGCAATATTGAACTGTGTCTGCGATATTCATGGAATTAGGAACAGAGTTTGAACCTATGACTAGATGGTCGTATCTTTTTCCTAACTCTCTGACGATTACTGTTTGACCGTTTATTAAGTGAACCGCCTTGTTACCTTTAGCTACAACTAAAGAGTTTGTTCCAAACTTATCGTCTACTTCATATTCTCTTGGTAAACTGTCTAAATAATTTTCAACTAAAAATCCTAATCTGTCATTAGGTGAGTTTCTTAGAATTACATTATCGTCATCTGTTTGGTCAGATTCACTTGTAATTGCACAAATGCCTAATTTTGCTTTGAAACATCTGTCTGCGATAAGCTGCAAAAGATTTTTTCCTTCGTAACCTTGAACCCTTAGCCAGTAAGGCTCAAAGCCGATTGGTCCGTGCATGTGAAGGTCTGCTTTAATTGCCATTTTCAATTGGTTTGTAATCGTAAAAATCTTTCCTGCCCCCGGGTAGAGTCAATTGCCATGGCATTTCTCTGTCTCCTTGCGGACGTATTCCTGCGACGTAGATTTTTCCTTGATTTACAACTTCTCCGAGAGTTCGCCTGCTTGGTTCGTAGCTGGGTGGATTTCTTTCATCATAAGAAAGAAAAGTTTTTCCTTCTTCACGGAACATTGCTTCATTTCCCCAACGTTTTACAATGTATCTTTTACAGCCTTCTGCAACCGGATTGCGTTTTCTTGAGAGTTGTCCTCTTAACTTAGAATAATTTAGGTAGATGTCATCTGCTAAACAAATTCCCAAAAAGACAGCGAAAACTGGAAATAAACCTGCGACTAAACCGACGTCTCCAAGTGTTTCTTTAATTTTTCCCATAAAAATCCAACTAACAACGCCCTTTTAAACTTTTCCCAACGCCGATACTGTCAACTATTCGTCATCTCTGTGTTTAGTCCAATATTTTATGAGATTAAATAGTTTCATCCTTCCAAGTTTCAAGTCAACGCCTGCCTTTTCAGCTGGCGTTTTTCCTCCAAGTTCTTGATGAGGATTTACAAAGTTGTGAACGATGTGTCTCAAATTCATGAACGCTTCGGCATATTCGAAACTTCCAAAACTTCCACGGATTATTTTTGTTCGGTCTTTGATTTTTCCGTTGTATCTTTCAATCGGATTGTTGTTGTATTTCAATCCTCCTTTTTTCGCT
>JAHISS010000119.1 GCA_018817905.1 Nanobdellota archaeon | reverse complement strand
AGCATTTTTGCGATTGCAGAGAATTATCCGCAGTTGAAAGCGAACGAGAACTTTTTACACTTGCAGCAAGAACTTTCGGCTATCGAGGATAAAGTAGCTTATGCGAGGCAGTATTACAATGATTCTATTTTGAGCTACAACAATTCCACGCGGGTTTTCCCAGGAGTTTTCTTTGCTAAGATTTACAACGCAAAAGAGAAAGAATATCTTAAAATTCCGACTGAATCTAGGGCTGTGCCGAAGGTTGAGTTTTAGTAGGGAAATAGTTATATAGACTCCATGTTTATTTTTGATATGGAAAAGGTGAAAGTTGATCTTGTCGTTACTGGATATGTGTTTAATGACAAAAAGGAATTTCTGTTGATATACCATAATAAGTTGAATAAATGGCTGCCTGTCGGAGGGCACATGGAGCAGAACGAAACTCCTGATGAAGCTTTGCTGAGAGAGGTTTCTGAAGAAACTGGTTTGAGCGTTGAGATTCTTGGTAAGAGCGAGATTGGGATGGGGGGGAATGTTAAAACTAACTTAGCGACACCGTTTCATGTTAACGTGCATAACGTTGGAGACCATGATCATTGCAGCTTGTTTTATGTTTGTAAGGCTAAGGGTTCAGGCGAGATAAAACTTCAGGAGGAAGAAGTTGGAGGATTTAAATGGGTTAAAAAAGAAGACCTGAACCAGGAGTTTATTCCGAAAGATGTTAGAAATATTGCGTTGAAGGCATTTGAGACAGTTGAATGAGGATATTCTTCTTGAATCTAATGGTTAAGTCCTAACACCACTGTTTTTAAAAAAGACATTTTGTTTATGTGTTTCTAGAAAAAGATGGCAGGAATATTTGGAGTTGTTTCAAAAGAGGATTGTGTGAAAGATTTGTTTCTGGGAACTTTTTATTTGCAGCATCGGGCGCAGGATTATTGCGGGCTGGCTTGCTCCGATGGGAAGACGTTTAGTGCTTATGACACGCACAGAGGACTGATGAGACAACAGTTTCCTAAGAAAGTTTTGATGGAAGCGAAGGGGAATTGCGGCATTGGTTGTGTTGCGGGAGATAGGCAACCGGTTTCTGTGCTTGGCAAGGCAGGGGCTTTTATTGTGGCTTTTGACGGAAATATGATTAATCATGACGAACTGAGAGATGCGCTTCTCATGAGGGGCGTTAGTTTTTCTGGGTTTATTGGCGAGGGAAGAGTTCACGATAGTGCTGTAATCGCAAAAATGATTGCTAGTGAGATAACTTTTGAGAAGGGCGTTGAGAGTTTGGCAAATATTATGAAGGGCGATTTCGCAATTGTGGCGTTGACGAAGTCTGGAGTTTATGTAGCTCGTGGGTGGGGGAAAAAACCTTTAATTTTGGGGAGAAAGGATGGAGCTTACGCTGTTTCGTCTGAAAGTAATTCGTTTCCCAATACTGGTTTTGAAATATTAAGGGATGTTGAACCTGGAGAAATTATTTTGATGAATGGAGAGGGCATTAATCAAGTCGGAAAATTGGACTTGAAACCGGTGAAGTATGATACTTTTGAATGGATTTATACTGCGCACCCGGCATCTGTTATCGATGGGAAAAGTGTGGCAGAGGTTAGGATAAACTTGGGGAAAGCCCTTGCAAGAAGATATCCTGTCGAAGCGGATTTGGTCTCGCCTGTTCCTAATTCTGGGAGGTGGCATGCCCTTGGTTTTTCATTGGCTTCTGGAATTCCGCATATAGAAGTTTTTGTTAGGTATGATTACTCTGATAGAAGCTACACTCCAGGACAGCAGGCAGATAGAGATGTCGAGGCAAGAACTAAACTGATTCCAATTAAAGAGATGATAAAAGACAAAGTGATTGTTTTGGTTGATGATAGCATTGTTCGGGGTACGCAGATGTTGAACAGAGTGCGGGTTTTGAAAGAAATGGGGGCGAAGGAAGTCCATGCTAGAATTGCGTGTCCGCCGTTAATGGCTGCTTGTCCTTTTGGTAAAACCACTATGTGTAATGAGGAATGTATTGCCAGAAGAATGCCTATCGAAGAAATACAAGAGAAAATGGGTTTGGATAGTTTGGGCTATGCAACTGTTGAAGATTTGGAAGAAGCGACTGGCTTTCCGAGGGAGAAACTTTGTTTGGATTGTTGGGGAGTGTAGTATACAGTTATTAATTCATCTTGGTACAACTTAAGGAATATAATAGAAAGTTATTAATTCGCTTTTATTACAACACAAAGAATAGCAAAATTATTTACTGCTCGGTCGCCATATTTTTTGAATAATCATTATCAAATAAATCTTGTCGGTTGGGCGATTATGCATCGGGCTATTTTTCAGTTGTATCTAAAAATTAAACAGGCGAACTAATTTTAGCAAACTTCAAGACTAAAGGTTTGAATAATTTTTTAAAGGGTGCTTGTTTTGTTGGATTATGAAACTTATTTTAATCGGACCGCAGGGTTCTGGGAAGGGAACGCAGGCGAAGCTTCTTGCTTCAAAGTTGGGGGTGCCGCATATTTCTACTGGTGATTTGTTACGCGGAGCGACTGGAAAACTGAGGGCAAAAATTGATTCTTACATTGTTGCTGGAAATTTGTTTCCTGATGAGCTTATGCTGGAGATTTTGGAGAAAAGGTTTTCCGAAGAAGACTGCAAGAACGGGTGGATTCTTGATGGTTTTCCTCGGAATTTGAAGCAGGCGAAGATGCTTGACGAGATAACGCGGGTTGACAAGGTTGTTGAGATTTCTATTTCTGATGAGGAGGCTGTTCGAAGGTTGGGTGGGCGGGTTTCGTGTGAGAAATGCGGGGCGGGTTTTAATTTGGTGACGATGCCTCCTCAAGACAGTGAGAAGTGTGACAAGTGTGGGGGAAAGTTAGTTCAGCGGGCGGATGATACTGAAGAAGCTATTCGGAAGAGGCTGGAGATTTACCATCGTGAGACTGAGCCGATATTGACGAGATATGAGTCTGTTAAGATTAATGGGGAGAAGAGTGCTGAGGAAGTTCAGAAGGATATTCAAAGAGAGTTGGGGATTTGAGATTTATTTACTGTTTCCTTTTCTTTATGATTAAAAGTTCTGGTATCGCTGCATAGAAAGCCAATAAAAAAGTATCAAAATCCAAAAGATACTCCTTGGCGTCTGAAGGATTTAGAACCTTGAAACCTCTCTTGTTGTAACCTTTTACTATTACCTTGTGATTTGCTTTTATTGGTCCTTTGTTGGTTATGAAAACGGGCTTAATTTCTACCAGTACAAATTTGTTTCTGTCTACGATCTTTTTTATTTTCCGAATATTCAATTTGTCAATTTTTAATTTTCCTCCCATCCCTAGAAAGTGTAGTGCTTCGTTAACATAAAACTTCCCGTAATCAAAATAAGTCTTAGACTTTTTCTTCAGAGATTCTTTTAGGTTGCTCGAATGATTGTTGCTTGTAATGATTGGGTTATATCCAAAATATGTTACATCAAATCCAAACTTGAGAGCAGTTACTCCTAAGCTGATTATCGGATTTAGAATGCCCCCATCCTGCGATTTGAAAGATGTATGTTTAGCCCAAATATCCTTCTCAGAAAAGTTGTTCCCGTAGTGGTTCAGGGCGCTTCTTAAGCAGGCAACGCCACAAGATTTCCTTGTTTCTTGCTTAAAGATTTCCATAAGCCATCTAGTGTCAAGAGGTTTATTTATGTTTCGGTAATTTGACGAACTGGAAGCTTTAAATAATTGAATTTTCTAATGAAATAATGCCAGAACGAATATCTTTTCATGACGAGATAAGAAGAAACAAGATAAAATCTTTCTTTTTGATAGCTGCGATTTTTGTAGTTTTTATCGTTCTGGGTTTGTTGATTTCGTTTGCTCTTGATCCTTCGTATTTTTTT
>JAHISS010000118.1 GCA_018817905.1 Nanobdellota archaeon | reverse complement strand
TGTGGTTCTCTAACAACTCAATTTTTTTCAAAAGTTTTTCAAAGAAAGGTTTACACCTTTCACATACCTCGTTTTCCATTAATGATTAAAGAAATCAGGCCTCAACTATTTTTCGGTTTAGCTAAGTGCTGAACACGTACAAACAATCTGCCCATCTAAGGGTTTTAGTAATGGAAATTCTTTTCGAGTTTTTTCTCCTCTTGACTGCAATCCAAAGTATTGATTTATCTTTGCTTCAGTATCTTCAGGCAGTCCCCCAACAATAACTAAATCCATGTTATTCGGGTTATATCCTCTTGAATGAAATGTAGCTATTTTTTCTAAGTCTGCTCTTCTAACAATATCTTCTTTTCCCAAGGTAAATCGCCCCTTTGGATGACCTCTATAAAATAGATTACCAAATTCAATATTTGCTAAGTATGTTGGGTTACTTTTTGCATCAGATATCTCTCTTAACACTCTTTCTCTTTCCCCATTAACTCTATCTTCCTCGAATCGTGGAGTAAAAACATGACTTGAAGTATAGCCTAACCATTTTTCAAAATCTTCTGCTAACATCTGCCCAATAAAAAAAGTTCTACCAATATTTGTAGATGCATTTGAAAATCCAAAAGAACCCCGCATCTCATCAGCCTCAGTTGGCGTATATTCCTTACTTCCCCCAGTAACTAAGCAATGTTCTAAAAAATGAGCCATTCCTTCTTCGCCTTCTCTTTCATGTGAAGAGCCATAATTAATTCTTAATTTTGCAGCGATTGTTTGGGTAGGTGTATTTTGCAGAGCTACAACCAAACCATTGTCTAATTCGTATTGCCTATATCCACCATTTATAATTGCCATAAATTTAGTGGTTACAAATGCTATTTAAATCTTTCTGATATTACTACTACAAAGTTAATAATATATTCCTCCTAAAAAAAGGCTTTCAATTCCCCATCATGCAGTCTCACTCGAACCACCCCCCCAGTCCCCTAAGGTCTAATACCTGTCTTATACTTAATCATGAGTAGCCCCGCCAGGATTCGAACCTGGGTCTGCAGGACCAAAACCTGCTATCCTTGGCCTCTAGACTACGGGGCTATCAAACAATCAAAAGAAGTTATCTTTAAAATCTTTCGCTTAATAGTTCTGCTTATACCTTCCCCTAGACCGACCAAACTTAGGCGGTCGCACGAGGCACCTAATAATTCTGTTTGTATCGGCCTCGCTTCTCAACTTTCTTCAACCTATCAAAAACTTCATTCCAATTCTTGCTCGCCTTATAACCTTCCAACACTGCAGCAAAATATTCTTCAAATCTCTTAAAATGCTTCGCCTCCAACGCCTCCTTAATCAAATACAAATCAACTGCCTTGTCCTCCACCCGCCCATTCGCAAAACCAAGACCAAAGTCAATGAAATAAAGTTTCCCGCACTCAACATTTTTGCTTTCACAGCCCTCAGCCTTTTTGCTCCCACCACCCCCTGCATCTTTAGAAACAGAAGCACCCCTCGGTTCGGGGTGGTGGTGTAATAATTTAAGCGAGCGAAGCGAGCCCCTATCAACTGCCGCAGCCGCATTCAATTGCGGACTATTCCAAATCATATTGCTCGTTGTCAAATCCCCATGAATAATTCCTGCATCATGCAGTTTCGCGATATTCTCACCAATCGCAAAACAAACTTCTTCCCAATTTTTCATATCGTCCAAACTCTCCGACAACTTCAAACCCTCAATAAATTCCATGTCAATCTCCTTCGCCTTCTCATCAACTTTAAAAACCTTGGGCACAGGAACAATCTTCCCTGCCTTCTCCAAAAGCTTAGCTTCCGAGCGCGTCCGCAACTTCCGTATTTTCTCATCCATTTCAGGAATCCGATAACCCTTTTTCACCCTACGCTTCAAAAGCATCTCGCCCTTTTTAATCAAAACTGCCTCTGCTCCTTGCTGAATTATTTTTTCAACCACACCAAGAAACAAGAAAAAGTTTACTTAAACATTTGTAAAGCCCAAAGCACACATAAATGAAAACTAATCCTCGCAAGAGGAACTAGGAGCAAAATGAAGATGCACCGATCTATTGTCTACCCTTACAACAACTTCTTCCAATCCCCCGCTCCTAAGCTCATTAACGTGATCAGAAAAATCGATTGTATAGAATGTGTCCCAGTTTTATCCTGATCTTCGATTCATCGTAGACACCAATTCTGATAAAGAATCGTAGATAGGTGGATTAATGTCCCATGTATTAGCTCCGATTGTACCAACTGTTTCATCTTCGCCACACCCGTACAAAAACACGCAATGTCCATTAGACCCATCAGACTGCTGTAAGACAAGGCAATAAGAAGGAAATCCGTCATCACTCAACAAATATGCTGCCTCCACCATTGCCCTCGCACAGCCGGTGAGTCTATTCTCTCTTCCCATCTCTTCCAACAATTCTGTGCAAAAGATAGAGGCTCCCAATACTGTAGAAACATCTCTTTTAATTTCCTCATCCTTTTGTCCTACAATAGATTTAATACGATCTACTTCAGTCTCAGGATAATGCATATACCCTGCCGTTGTCCCCATTGGAACCTCACTATGTCTGATACACCCTTCACCAACTATTGGGACTTCTAACGGCCTATAAGCCTCCGCTGTCTTCATAGGCACTCCAATGGTCGCTGCGGTAATTGCCGCAAAAAAGCCCATCCAGGATAGTTTCTTCATAAAATACGAATTCTATTGCACTATAAAAAGATTTCCATCCACGTCTAACCAAAACTGCCTCCGCTCCTTGCGCTATAAGTTTTCCGCCAGAAAACTTTGGTGCAGCAAAATCTTGTTTTGAGGATTTTGCGTGTTGGATTATTTTTTCCCGCATAAAGAAATTACTCACCAGGTAATTTTAAATATATGGTAAAACACCTAAAAGAATGGTGTGGAAAGATTGGCCAAATTATCTAAAAACGCTAGCAATAATTTCAATAGTCGGAGTCGTTTTAAGTATCTTATTTACAATTATAGTTTCCGTTACCTTGGATGGGGATCCTCTCGGCGTTGCGCTGATAATATTCCTGATTCCGGTGCCAGTCTTCCTACTTATCGTCATCCCATGGGTTTTTGGTTTAGTTGCAAGTTATCTAATCAAAAAACAAAAACGGCCGTTAGCGAACATTGTTCTAGGAATCGGATTCTTAGGATCATTATTCTGGCTTTTAGCATCAATAATTGATTTTTCCAATTCTCAGGGGTTCTTCAATCTGGTTAGCCTATACATTAATGGCATGATTTTGCTTGGAGTGGTAATACTTACAGCCCTCTTAATAAAAATGAATCAAAAAACTAGAACATCCACTTAGCCTGCATTACGTTCCCCTCTTCCTTAGTTCGGCAAAGGCAAAACAGCCTCTGCTCCTTGCGCTATAAGTTTTTCATCAAAACCTAAACAATCTTTCATAATCTTTATGGCTCATCCAATCGAGAATCGCCGCAATTATCTTCGCCTCTTCTGATGGAGTTATTGCATAAAGTAATCTCCAAGCGGAAGGCAAATTATAAATCCAAAGATTGTTAATGGAATACTTCTGAATAAATTCTTTAGGGATTAATTTTTTCTTCACATTTCTCCCGCAAAAAACATTCGTGCCAATATCCTTAACAGCTTTCTTTAAAGCCTTCTTTAACGGGTCCGCTTCTGACAAGTTTTCAAACGCCTTCTCAAGGTCCTCATCAAAGAATACAACTTTTTCGGATTTCATGTTTTTATCGCGGACCGATTTTTAACTTTTTCATAAAACTCCGGACTCCAGATATAAACTACATAGCCCTCGTTATCGTATACTATTTTTAAGATACTCTCTAGATATTCCATAATCACTTGAAATGTCTGCCACATGACCTTTTTCGGGAGATTCCTAAACAGCTCTGTCTTCTTATATTCTCCACTGTGCTCATCGATAAATCGCTCAACCATCAAAACAGTCTGAAGCGTCGGACTCCTCGCTATTTCATTTGTTTCATGATATGATTTTTGTTTTTGAGACTGCATAAGAGTCATATCAGATGATATTATTTAAATCTTTCGCACAGGAATTGATTCAAGGTCTTGTTGAATTACTTTTTCTTTTATCTTGACATCGCCAGTTAAACTTAAATGCTGAATCTTTCAGTTGTGTTCAACAACTGAAAGGAGGCCTAGATTGAAATGAAAGGAAACGTAAGTTTTTCTTTTGGGCCTATTGCTTTGATAAATAAGATAGATAAAAAAT
>JAHISS010000117.1 GCA_018817905.1 Nanobdellota archaeon | reverse complement strand
TTTTTTATCTATCTTATTTATCAAAGCAATAGGCCCAAAAGAAAAACTTACGTTTCCTTTCATTTCGATTTAGGCCTCCTTTCAGTTGTTTCTAACAACTGAAAGTTTCTTCATTTAAAGTTAACTGGCGAGGTCAAGTTATCAAACTTAAAACCCGCAAAGATTTCATTCAGATAACTCCAAATCCTCTCAGCACCAGAGAGATTATTATCGCAATACCCACGAAATTATATCCCTCCATTTATTTTTTCCTTTCATAAAATCAGAAAACCATAAAAGTATTTAATTTTATTGATTTTAGTCAGGAAAATAAAACCTTCCTTGTTCCATAACTTCAATAACTTTTCTTGGAATCGCCGCCAAAGGCAGTTTACAGTCTCTCAGCATCTCAGTATAAGTATATTGACCTGAAAATTTATCATCCGGATATAACGCATGCACAGCATCATTCTGATAAAGTGTTCTCCCGTTTTCAGCATTTCTAATCCCTAAAATTCCTGCGTCAATTCCCACAAATGGCACATTACAGAACATTGTTGTTGAAGGAGGAAGTCTTAAATCCACGCCACTCCAAATATCTATCGCTTTTACAATTCCTTTTTGTCCAAATATCGGCTCTCCTGGACGTTTTACATCCACCACCACTTCCAAACCTACAAAAAACTCTTTTACTCTGCTGTTAAGCTCCCCAACACTTACTTCCATATTTTTCTTTAGAAACATTCCTTTATAAAAATTTATACAACACAAAGATATTATTGATTCTCACTCAACCCTTTCCGTTCCCTAATTTTCTTAATAACATTGGGCTGCAATTCTCCAGGCATTTTCTGGAAGTGCTGGTCCATTAAACTGGAAATTCCTCTGCCTTCTGTCGCCGACCTCAAGTCATTGCTCCAGCCAATCATTTCAGCAACAGGAAGCTTTGCTTCTATGACAATTGTTTCTGATTCTTGCTGAACATCTAACAGCTCTCCGCGTTTCCCGCCAATCAACTGCGTTACCGCCCCCATAAACTCCACCGGCGCTTCAACTCTGTGCGTCTGAACCGGTTCAAGCAGCGCCGCCCCAGCTCTGTTCATTGATTCGTGAACTCCTTTTCTAACAGCCGGATAAACCTGCGCAGGTCCGCGATGCATGTGGTCGACGTGAATTTTTACATCATGCAAAATAACTTTTGTTTTCATCAGCGGCTCCTTGCACAACGGCCCGCCGTCAACAATCAATCTCCAGCCGTCCATAATTGAGTCTATAATTTCCCCCAAAAGAACAATTCCCCGCGTCCTGTCTTCAAAAACATTTCCCTTGTAAATTTCCCTTATCTGTCTTGCTTCTTCATTGCTCATTCCAAGTTCTGAAAGTTTCGCCCACGCCAGCTCTGCCCGTTTTTTCATTCTTTCCTCTGGCAGTTCGCCTGCTTGAATTGCTTCGAAAACCCCATCTTCCAATGGCTCAATGCTGAAAAACAAAATGTTGTGCCCGTTCGGAGTCCTAACTTCAATTTTAGGAGAATCCTTTGTAACAGTTTCTCGGTAAACCACAATCGGCGAACCAGTTTTAATCGGCAAACCCTTTTCACTTCGAATTCTGTTTTCGATAACTTCCAAATGCAGCTCGCCCATTCCAGACATCAAGTTTTCCCCGGTCTCTTCATTAATCTCAATTTTAATGTCTGCATATTCTTTTCCAACTTGTCTTAAAATCTCAACCAGCTTCGGCAAATCCGCCGGCTTTGTTGCTTCAATGCTCTTCGTAACAACTGGCTCGAAAATATGTTTTATCGACTCAAAAGGTTCTATCGGCTCGCGCGAAACAGTCTCTCCAGCATAAACTCCTTTCAGCCCAACAAGCCCAACAATATTCCCTCCTACAACTTTTGCCATCTGAATTCTTTTCGCCCCCTTGTAAATCGAAACCTGCTGCAGGTTCAATTTCTTTTTAGCCTGGTTCATGTAAACCGGATCACCTTGCTCCAACGTCCCGGAAAATAATCTCCCCGCCGCAATTTCCCCTGCGTTCTTGTCAATCACAACTTTGGTGCAGATAAATGCTGGCTCGCCTTTTTCATTGCAGTTCAATAAATCCTGTCCAAGCTCACTGTCCAGGTCTCCGTGCCAGATTTTCGGAATTCTATAAGCCTGAGCTGTTTTCGGCGAAGGATGATGATGGACAACCATATCTAAAATAACTTTATGCAGCGGCGCTTTCTTTGCAAGCTCCTTGTGCGCGTCTTCTTGCGAGTTGTATGCTTCAATTACTTCTTTAAAACTAATTCCTGTTTTCTTCATGAAAGAAAAAGATAATGCCCAGTTGTGAAACGCAGAACCAAAACCAACACTTCCGTCCTGAACACTAACCTGCCACTTTTTTCCGTATTCTTCTTCTGCAATTTTTTCAATTAAAATATTAACTTTATCAATTATTTTGATAAACCTTTCCTGCATTTTTTCCGGCGTCAGTTTTATTTCTCTAATTAGTCTGTCAACTTTGTTTATGAACAAAATCGGCTGAACTCTTTCCCGCAGCGCTTGCCTTAAAACTGTTTCAGTTTGAGGCATAATTCCTTCGCTTGCGCAGACCAAAACAATGCACCCGTCAACAGCACGCATCGCTCGCGTAACGTCGCCGCCAAAATCAACATGCCCCGGCGTGTCAATCAAATTAATCAGATAATCATCATCCTCAACATGGTGAATCATGCTGACGTTCGCCGCGTCGATTGTAATACCGCGCGTCTGTTCGTCCTCGTGAAAATCCAAAGCAAGCTGTTTTCCGGCAAGCTCTTCAGACATCATCCCAGCTCCTGCAAGCAGATTATCAGAAAAAGTCGTCTTCCCGTGGTCGATGTGCGCAGCAATCGCTATGTTCCGGATTTTCTCCGGCTGTGACATCAACTTTGCTATCTTTTCTTCTGTTTTATCAGTAGGCATTTTGATGAGTGTAAAAGTAGGTTTTTAAAGATTTTGCACATCGCACATCAGTTGACTAACCATAGTAGCTTCAATAACTTCACCACCAAATCAAAGATTAACAAAAAGAGTAATCCTTTTAGATTCCATCGTTCTTTCCGAGATAATAATTTTTCTTCAGACGGAGAATCTTGACGAAGTCAGATTCGGAGTTAAGTTCTTTCGAGTAGCAAAACAAAATCATTTTAAACACTCCTTCCTCTTTCAAATAATGGGCTTCTTCGACTTTCTTAAGAAAAAGGCAGAAGTGGAAGAGAAAAAACCAGAGGAAATCAGCTTGTCCGAAATAAATTCCTGGCTCCAATCAAAGTCGAAAAACACCCTTGAAAAAGTAAATTCAGAATTAGAAGAAATAAGAAAAAAAATAACTACAGAAAAATCTGTCTTAAAAGAAAGTCTAAAAAATTTAGAAAATGCAGAATTAAAAAATAAAGAACTTCCTGAAAGAGCCAAGCAGATAATGCAGGGCAACAGACAGATTTACCTCCAAAAAATTGAAACCTTGATAGGAAACCTCAACTTCCCTGAAGCTCTTGAAAAGGTTGCATCTTTTTCTGATTCTTTCGACAAAGAACTAGGTGAGTTTGACAAGAGCATTTCAAAGAGCCACAATATTTTAGGAGAATTTTTTCCAGAAAAAGCAGGAGCTGTCTCAATGAATGTAAAAAACTTGGACAAATTCGTGAAAGACGCAAAAACCGCAATAAAAAATTCAGAAATCGAAAAGCTAAAAGAATTAGAAAACAAAATCAAACAAACAACTGAAAAAATAAGTTCCAAGAAAGAAAACAAAAACAAAATAAAATTAACTGAAAAAATCTTGCAAAGCTCACAAGCAGGAATAAACGAAAAAGAAAAAAAGATAGAACAGATTAAACGCGGAGACCCTTACAAGAAAATAACTGGTTCAATTAACGCGGAAGAATTATTAAAGCAGCAGATAATCGAAGAGAACTCACAGATGGCGCATTCTTTTTCTGAGATTGAGTCTGCCATGAAAAAGTATGAAAACCTTTCTGAAAATAAACTTGCGAAAAAATATCTGGATTCACCGTTAGATGCTTTGTTCGAAGACAAAGAGTTTGAAATAACCAGTTTAATCAAAGCAATTGAAACAGCAGTAAAGAAAAACGAAATAATTCTAAAAGACAAGAAGCGGGAAAAAATCTTGAAAGAACTCAGCAGCTTAGAAGAAAATCGCTTTGCAGATTTTTTACAAAAAAACAAAGACGCAGCAGATAAATTAAACTTGCTGAAATCTGAAATTGATAATTCTCAAATCTTAAAACAAGTTACAGAGCTCGAAGACGATGTTAAAAGAAGCAGAACAGCCATAGAAGAAGACAAAGCCAGCTTAGAAAAAATGAAAAAGGATTTTGATGAAATCAATGTTTCTGTTTTGACAAAAGATTTAGAAGACAAAATAAGAGAATGTTTGGGAGAAGAAGTTAGAATTGCGCAGTAGATTCAAGACGAGGTGTTCTATAACTCTCTTCTAAACTTCTAACTTTTTGTCTAAGATTCTCAAGTGCCCTTTCAGCACCCTCTCTAAAATCTTCATGCAATTTTTGATATCGCCTTTCCGCTTTTACAATAATCCGATTAGCTGTTAATCCAATGCGCTCATCCTTCTTACCGCGCCTTGAACAAATCTCCCTTGCTTTTCCAGCAAATTGTTCATACCAACTCTTTGTCTGAGGAATATAATCGTCAGCTTCTAATGCAGCAGTTGTAATGGTTCTATAATGGTCTAATTTAATTGCCTGAGTAACTGCTTCTACAAAATAACTCGGATTTCTTATAGCAGTCTTAGCAAGATATCTCGCGCATTTAATCCCGCTTTTAACAAACAATTGTCTCTTAAAAAGTTTTCCAAAAGCTATAACCCCTTTCAGATTTATTCTTCCCCCCGAATAATTCGGCCCAAGATTTTTCTGCAAAATCCTGTCCCGAGCATAATAATTTCCAGGGTCAAATAACTTCGCAAGCAGGTTCTTATATCCTTTTATTAAAAGCTCTTCGTCTTGTTCTGGAACAAAATCAAAAGAAAAATGATGGGTGTTGACGCCTCGTGCCTCTTCTCGAAGTCTTCCTTCTTTTTTAAGGCGCGCGTGTAAATCAGTATTTCTTGGAACGCGTAATAAACCCGGCATTGAACCAACAATTCCTGCTTTTTGAATAAAATTAAATAATTTGTCAAAGATGTCTGGCTTTTCCCCGTCATTACCGACGATAACCCCAGCTGTAACCACTATACCTGCTTGTTGTATTCTTCTCACAGCCTCAAGTTGCGGCATTTTTGAATTTTGTCCCTTCCCCATTATTTTAAGAACATCAACCTCAGTGGACTCTATACCAAGAAAAGCATGACTAACACCAAGTTTGACCAATCCTCCCAGCAGGTCCTTGTTGAAATCCCAAGCTAAGTCCATGCTCGCTTCAATATCAAATTCAAACGGATAATCTCTTTCTTCTTGCCATCGAATCCCGCAGGGAAGGAAAGCTCTCAGATTTTTTCCATTACCAATAATATTATCATCAACTAACTGCACGTTTCCATGATATCCGGTTTTATGAAGAGCATTAAATTCTGCAATCATTTGTTCAGGAGTTTTCGTTCTCGGTTCTCTTCCGAATAGATGTGTAATCTCACAAAACTCGCACCTACGAGGACACCCTCTTGAGTATTGGATGGTTGCAGAATAATACAACTCTAAATCTATTAAATCCCATCTTGGAACAGGTGTTTGAGTCAGGCATGGTTTTCCCATTTTTGTTAGCTCGACTTTGCATCTTCCTTCTTTGATTACATCTTTCTCAGTATAAATTTTTCTTGGATTTCCATTTACTAAATCCTTTAAAAAAGCAGGCAGGGTTACTTCTGCCTCTCCTGCAACAATATGGTCTGCTCCAGACCTTTCGGGATATGAAGTTGGAAGCGGTCCTCCCGCAGCAACGGGTTTGCCATGTTTGTGAGCTCTTCTAATAATTTCATTGTGAGAGATTTCTTGGGGAATCATTGCAGAAATAAAAACAATATCTGAGTTTTTTAGATGCTCGTCTGTTAGAGGTTCAACATTTAAATCAATTATCCGATGAATCTCAAATCTGTCTTCTGGAAGCATAGCAAGAACTGTCAGCAATCCAAGAGGAGGCATCACCGCTTTTTTACCAATGTATTCTAACGCTGTCCTGCCGCCCCAAAAAGTTTCAGGAAATCTTGGATAAACAGGAAGCACTTTTATTTTGCTCATGAACTAAACAAAAGAAAGAAGTTTTTATATTTACCTTGCAGAGTCAGCTTGCTTTAGGCCGGCAACAGTTAGACGGTCTCTAAAGCAAACGTCTAATGCGTTAAAATCTGAAATTGATAATTCTCAAGTCTTAAAACAAGTTACAGAACTCGAAGACGACGTTAAAAAAGTCAAGACCGCGATAGAAGAAGACAAAGCCCGCTTAGAAAAAATGAAAAAAGATTTTAATGAAACCGATGTTTCTGTTTTAACAAAAGATTTGGAAAACAAGATAAGAGAATGTTTGAGCTTGACATCGCCAGTTAAACTTAAATGCTGAATCTTTCAGTTGTGTTCAACAACTGAAAGGAGGCCTAGATTGAAATGAAAGGAAACGTAAGTTTTTCTTTTGGGCCTATTGCTTTGATAAATAAGATAGATAAAAAAT
>JAHISS010000116.1 GCA_018817905.1 Nanobdellota archaeon | reverse complement strand
GCGAGTCTATACAATCCATATTTATCACAAAATAGACACTTCTTTCCTTCAAAAAACTTGCGTGCAACACCTCTTATCATACTTATCGTCGTAGTTTTGCTTAATTATAAGCTTTTTTGGTCCGGAAAGTACTCAATCACCTAATAAAATAAATCAGGAGCATAGAATTGATTGGATTTATGGATAATTATTTGGTTAGTTGGAGTTGGGTGGGTTGGATAATTTAATTTGTTGACTCACAACCGGCTTTGTCAGGTTGTTCGTCTGAAAGAAAAAGATTATCTCGTAGAAAAAAGGAGTTATGATGATATCCCATTATCTGGATTGTTAATAATCAAATGGAAGGGTTGTTGAAGCTATTCTGATTAAGTCATGAATCCCGAAGGTTGGATTGGATATTTAATTTTGGGAAGGGTTGAAATAATTTTAATTCAGAATTAATATCTTCCGAACAGCCTGTCAAAGAAACTTGTTTTTCCCTCGTACTTTTCTCCGATTAGTTTTGCAGCTATTTTTTTGTATTCAATCGCTGGTTTGGATTTTGGATGCGTGTGGACCAAGGCGTCTTTCATGACAAGAGATTCCTGGACTCGCTGGTCTTCTGGGATGACTCCGAGAATTGGGAGTTCAAGCATTTCTGCAATGTTTGAGATTGGCATTTGTGTTTTTGATTTCGAAACCCGGGTTACGATAATTCCTTTGACTTCTTTGCCTAACTGTTCGATTAGTTTAGAGGTTTTCAAAGCATCAGTTACAGCGGGAATTTCTGGATTTGTTATAATGATAAGTTCGTCTGCTGATTCCATCGCTGCAATTGCTTCCTCACCTAAGCCAGCAGCTGAATCGTAAATTATAATGTCAGCCATCTTGCGTAGTTTTTTCCCTACTTCTTTTAGTTTTTTGTGATTAATTCTTCTTAACTCGTTTATTGAAAGTGAGCTTGGGATGACTTTTGTTCCAGATTCGTGTTCGTAGATTGCATCTTGGATTTTTGCTTTTCCAGACAAGACGTGATTTAAACTTATTGGCACGATTGGAGCTCCCAAGTGGAGGCCGACATTTGGAGTTGTCAGGTTTGCGTCGACAACCACCACTTCTTTCCCTAATGCATTTAATGCAGCTGCAAGGTTGATTGAACTTGTTGTTTTTCCAACACCGCCCTTTCCAGAAGTTATTGTTATTAATTTACCCATTTTGTCTGTTTAGAAGAGACTATTTTAGATAGCTTATAAACTTTTCGAGAAGTATTGAATAATCTCTCAGCTGATTTAGGTTGATGTTAATTGTTTTTTCTTTGTGCATGACTCGCAGGTTCACTCCCTTTCTGAATTCGTTTTCGCGGACTTTTTCCAGTTTGTCAATATCCCTAAATATCTCATAAACTTCAAGGGTTTCAATTATCTCTGGAATGTTTGCGTAAATTTTTCTTAACTGGATAAGCTTGGCGCGCGGTGCGTCTGGGACGGCTTTCCATTTTTTGTCTTTTTTAGCTTTTTCAACAAGGCGGTCCATTCCGCGATCAATCATGTTTTTCCAGCGGGAGAGAAGGTTTATGATGACATCGCAGGTTTTTGTGTACTTTAAACTTACGTAAAGTAAATGGTCGGCACTAATTTTTTCTTTTATTATTGCTTCCATTAAAAATCATTTATTAAAAACCAATTTAGCTCGAGGTTTAAGAAGTTTAAGTTGTTTAAATACTTTTCTGGGATTGGAAATTTGCTGTTAGTATCTTAGGGGGACAATTTCATAATCGCCTCTGCAATATCTTCGGTTTCTTCTAACGTTGCGCGAGCTTTTTCTTCTGTGGTGGAAGTTTTTTCCATGACGAGTTTTACGTCTTCATCTGTGAATTTTTCTCCAGCTTCTTCCCTGACTTCGCCGGTCACTTGGAAAGATTCCTGGCCCTGCATTTTTATTTTTTGAACTTTGGGGTTTTCAATGATTATTTTAGAACCATCTGTTTTTTCTATTGTGACTTTTTCTGCTGGAATTTCTTCTTGTTGGATGCCAAGCTGTTTCATCATGCCTTGCATTTTTCTCGGGTCTAAGCCGCCCATTCCTGGAAACATATTTTTTTGGAGAAAGCAGGTTATTTATAGTTTTTGTTGGTGAGATTAATTTAAAACACAACCCGTTTACAGCTTACGAAATGGCTTCTATAATCTCCGCCCCCATAATTAGTAATGAAGTTAATCCGATATATTGATTGGATTTGTGATAATTATTCTGGTTAGTTAGAGTTGTGGTGGGTTGGGTAATTTAATAATTATTATTCGGAAAAGGTTTTGACGCGGGGATTATTTTTTAGGTGGAATGTGATTAGCCAACTGGGAAGAAAAGGTTTAGCGCGATGATAAGAACGACAATTCCAATTATGAAACCGATGACATGGACTGGCGAAATCATGAATCTGCTTCGGAATTCTTCATCGTAGCGCATCAGTCCGCCGAACGCGCCAGGCATGTTGATTTTGTTTTGTTTTCCCATGATTATTGTTAAATTAGAAAGTTTAAAAGTTTAACTGTTAACGTTTGAAGTTATAGCAAAAGTTATAAATTCTTTTTTGTTGTTTTTTTGATGACTGTAATTCAGAGCGGGTTGTCGTTGAACTTTTATATTTTTACTGCTGCTTTAATTGTTGGCTTGTTGTTTGTAGTTTATTCGATTAGGAAGTTGAAGTATTCTTGGAAGCAAATTTGGAAGTCGGTTTGGATTTCATTTTTAATTGCTCTAGTTTTGGCTCTTGTGTTTTCGTTATTACTAGGCATACTTGCTCGACCGGTTTATAACAAGGTGATTGATTGTGCGAATCCGCCTTGTCCGATGGTGGAGGGCTATGATTCGATGAAGATATTTGGATTTGTCTTTGTTATGTCTTTACCGGCACTTTTATTTATTGTTTGGGTGGTTTATTATGTTGTTGCGTTGGTCAGGAGTCGGAAGGGGTTGGGTGGTTTTAGTCGATAGGTCTTCTAGTCCTTGCATGGTTGTTCTGTCCGTTGGGTCTGTTTTGGCCATGTTTTCTTCGTGTACATAGGTTTGCTGGTCTTGTCCTGGTCTTGTTCCCATTATATCCTGGACTATTGAAGTAACTGCGAAAGGCGCATTAATTCCAAAACATATAACTTGACATCGCCAGTTAAACTTAAATGCTGAATCTTTCAGTTGTGTTCAACAACTGAAAGGAGGCCTAAATCGAAATGAAAGGAAACGTAAGTTTTTCTTTTGGGCCTATTGCTTTGATAAATAAGATAGATAAAAAAT
>JAHISS010000115.1 GCA_018817905.1 Nanobdellota archaeon | reverse complement strand
TTTTTATCTATCTTATTTATCAAAGCAATAGGCCCAAAAGAAAAACTTACGTTTCCTTTCATTTCAATCTAGGCCTCCTTTCAGTTGTTGAACACAACTGAAAGATTCAGCATTTAAGTTTAACTGGCGATGTCAAGTTATCAACAACACTGATTATCCAGTAGGTCCCGGTTTATGTGATAATCTTTTGGTGGGGTGGGATAATAAATTCTGCAATTTGAATTAACTAAAATAATCAGTTATGAATTGAACTCAACAGCAAACTAACTTTTATATATCCCACTTCTCTTAAAACCCAATGTTCAAAAAAAACAGTCTGATGCAGGAATTAAAAAACTACATAAAAGGAAATCTCAAAAAGGGCTACACGAAAGAGTCGTTGCGTTGGGCGCTGATAAACCAAGGCTATTCAAAAATTGAAGTTGAAAAAGCGCTGAAGTTTGTTGATATGGAAATGGCAGAAAGCGCTCCGATTTTGAAAACAAGACCAGAAATAAAATACGAATTAATAGAACCCAAAGTTGAAAAGAAGAAAGGTTTTCTGAAGTTTTTTGGGAAGTGAACAATTTACTTAATTCCCGACGCCGGCGCTCGGAATCGAACCGAGATATCGCGAGGAAAGTGGTTCACTTGAAAAAACTTTCTCAAGACCACCGGGCGACCACTGCCCAACGCCGGCTGAAATACAACAAATCAAGAACTTATAAACTTTTAGAATTAGTCAATATCCCTATAAAGTCTTTCATCCATGCAATCACAAAACCGAATTAAGCGATAGCCTAAACGCGAAAGCCCCAAACTAATTTTCGAAAGAGGCACAACAACAAACCTATAAGTAAGTCGTATGCCTGCTGAGCTTCTTTTGTTTGATGCAAGTATCAATGCATCTTCTACATTTCCCCTATCCTCTTCTAATTGACGTTCCGCTCTAAGAAGGTCAAAGCTCTTTTCATGAGGGCACTCACCCTTTCTTTCTACTATTCGATTCATTGAAATATCTTCCACTTTGGTTATATAAACTTTTAGAATTAGTTCCTAAACGCCAGCCCGAATGAATTTTCGTGAACAAATTCACAAAATTGCATTGTGAGTTGGTATGTGGTTGCATAACGGGCAAAGTCATTGTTTCTCCCAGTGGAATCGCTTCTGCTTACCTTATCAACATCTAAGCAAAGGAATCCGTTGTATTCTCCAGGAATCCTATCGTCCCCAATTTTAGCTCCAGAAATTTCCTTCAAGGCCTTTCGCTTTAATTCTTTTGGAAGAAGAGGCCTATCTAAATTTTTTGTTTGTACAAAAGTGTAAGGAATTATCCCTGAAATAGAACTCAAAGAAACTCTGTGCCCATCAACAAAACATCCCCCCTCTTCTCTTTCAACTTCTGTTAGCGCGCGATCTTGGGAGATTCGCACTTTCAAACTTTTTATATCCACGTAATTAGGTAGATTAGATATTTTTAATATTATCTGTTCTCTAGATATTTTAACTCCGAACCTGACTTCATCAAGATTCCGAGAAAGTAATTATAAAATATAATTCACCGATTTTATGATTGCATATACAAACATCAATAACAGTCGTCTGGTTTATGAGATAATCATTTGGGGCGGTGGAAATTATTGAATCTATTTTAGATTGACAACGACCATAACTGCCCCACTACAAAATTCCCCCCAGTTATAAAATAAAACAAAGATTTAACCGAAGAGGGATGCCAAACCAGCTGCTGATTCACTTGCCTTTTCTTCTTTCTTCTCTTCTTTCTTCTCTGTTGCTCCACCTGCAGGTGCTGCCGGTGCCGCTGCCAAAGCGCTCGCATTTTCCAATTCTGCCGCAATGTCAACTCCATGCAATGATGCAATCAAAGTTTTCACTTTTGCCTCGTCAACTTGCGCGCCAGTTGCAGTTACAACTTTCTTTAAGTTTTCTTCATTAACTGGCTGTCCAAGCTTGTGCAACAACAAAGCTCCATAAATGTATTCCATTACGCTACCTCCTTACAATCATCTGTTGAAAGAAATTCCGCCTCAACTCCCTGAGCAAAATGCGCGACAGCGCTGAAATGTTCCAAATCAAGCTCAGCTTCTCTTGGTCTCAAACCTTCATAAAAAATCTTTCTCGCAGCAACTATTGCCCTGCACATTTCACTTGCATAATCTCCTCTTGCTAAATTAATTCTTCTTGCTGCTTCGCGATTTCCAGCACACAACGCTGCGGTGTAAAGCGCGCTTTGGTTATCCATTTCAGCTATATAATTACTCATTTTTCTCTCCCTCAACTTCTATCTTTTTCCCACCTAATCTATTCTCCAACGCCTTTTCTTCAGCTCCTGCTTTTGAAATAAAATACTTAACAGTTTCTTTAACAGTGTAACCAAGATTAATAGCAAACCCCAAAGCTTTCCCAACTGCGTCCTTCAATTCGAGCAAAGTTCCTTCTTTGTCAATTTTGATTTCTGTGTAAACTACATCAGATTCTGAATCATAAGCAGCGAGTGGAATAAATCCTACTTTCATCGGGAAGATATTTAATTTTCCCATCACGCTTGCAACATTTGCTTTGATGATTTCCCCTTCTTTCACAATCGTAGCGCCTTGTTTTATCGAGAGTTTTCCGTTTTCAACTGCAATTTTCAATCCAACACTGCCAAGTTCAGAAATCGCCGGTCCAGGTATTAATTCAGTTGGTCCTGGCTCAACCTCGATGTCGTGCGGCGCAGCATCGCCCGCCTTCGCCTTCGCAGAACTCTGGTTTTCCGCCAAGACAGAAGCCAGTTCAAACGCTTCCATCTTAGAAAAAATTAACGCAACATCTGCTGCAATTTCTTTCTTCAAATTTTGCAGCGCGCCTTTTTCAATAGTCGAAATTGCCCGGACAATTATAGACTTCTTCGCGACAATAATCTCTGCCTTGCCCCGCAAACTTTTTTTTATTTTTTGAAACTGCGACGCGGGAAGACCTTTTGTCGAAGCAAGCAGAACAGTTCGGCTTTCCTTTATTTTTTTAGCTATCTCTACAACGAGGTTTTTCTTCTCTTCTGGTATTGGTTTTCCTCTTTGAACTTTTTCAGCCATCACGCAACCTCCACCTTCAACGGTTTTGACATCGTCAACTTAATCATAACATTTTTGACATTGTCTTTTTTCTTCGGCAGAGCGTTCTCAATTGTTTTGTAAACTTCTTTGATGTTTTCAATTAGCTTCTCATCTTCCATTTTTTCTTTTCCAATAATAACTTTAATACTTGCTTCTTTCAATCGAATCTTCAAGGAAGTTGCGATTTTATCAAGCGTTTCTTTTATTGCCTGCTCGTTTTCCTGCATTAAAACTCCAAGCTGCGGCGACGGCATCTTTCCGACAGGACCGAGAACTTTTCCAAAATTCGTAGCAACTTTCGGCATTAACTTTCCAGCAGCAATAAAATAATCAAACTCTTTAACCAGATTTTTCAAAGCGTTCTTTTCAGAATATTTTTTAAATTCCGGCTCTGTAATTGTTTTCACGAGCGGAGATTTTTCCGTCAAAAATCCGCAGACCTTTTTCTCCCTGAATTTATTCGGCAGCTTGACCACGACGTTGAACTGGTCTTTTTTCATGTTAATCGCTCGCAAGTTTATAATCAAGTCTACGCTTTGTTCAAACTTCCTTTCTTTTCCTTTCCGCAATTCTTCTAATGCTTCTTTCAGTTTCATTTTATCTCCTACTTATGCCCGTAAACCATAGAAAGTTATGTTCCGGGATGTAGTGCGATGTTTTATCTTGATAATTAAGGTATTTAAGATTTTCGGCTCATCCCCGGATCAGTCGCGCGGTAAAGCAGTAACGTGCAGACTGGAATGTGGCTTCCTCCTCCTCTTGGACCTCCATTTACCACAAGGCGTCTCCCAGAGATTCCTGTTACTCTCCCAAGAGGTTCACCCGTTTCCATTAAAACCAAATCCTTACCGAGGTACCTTCTTTCCAATCGTTCTCGTTCCTCATCATCCATAAATTCCCAGAATTCTCTTAATATTTAAACTTTACTTCTTCTTCCCTTCTTTCTTCTTCGGCTCTTCTTTCTTCGGCTCTTCCTCTTTCTTTTCTTCGCCCTCGGCTTTACCACTTGCAGCTTCTTCTGTCTTCTTAGCTTCTTCAGCAACCTTTGCAGCTTCAGCAGCTTTCTTGTTCATCTCTTGCTTTACCGTTAAGTCCTTCCAAAACTCATCAAGTTCTTTCTTTTTTTCCTCGCTGGGTTCTGTCTTCTCTTCCTTAATTTCCTTGTCGTATTTTCCTGCATCAATATCTCTCTCAATTTCTTTTGCTTCCTTGCTGTCGATTAAAACGCCCATTGAAACGCATGTTCCAACAACTAATTTAACAGCAGCTCGCAAGTCTTTTGCCAGCAAACCTGGTTGCTTGGTTTTTGCAATTCCTAAAATTGTTTCAAACGCAATGTTTCCGGCGTAGCTCTTGCCTGCCTCGCCCGAAGCTTTTTCTATCCCCATTTCTTTTTTTATCAGCTCTGCAACTGTCGGAGAGAAAACTTCAATCTTGTAATTTTTTGTCTTCGGATTAACGTCAATTTCAACAGGAACTTTCATCCCTCTAAATCCCTGCGTTTCTTTGTTCACGTCTTCGATAACTTTGCCAAGATTCACGCCCATCGGCCCAAGCTGCTGCGCAACCGCTGGTCCTGGCTTCATCGCTCCGCCATCGACAATTAATTTAATTTTCATTCTTTCCCCCCCACGACATAAATGTGGCCATAACATCTGTACCGGACAAGGTCATCAATCTGTCCAATACTTAAATGAGTATTGACAGCAAGAGGATGTTTAGGGTCTGATGAACCAGGGGGTATTTCTTTTAGATATTTATTCATCAAGTATCTCCGAACTTCCATTAATTCTATTCTGGAAGCAAAATGGATAATTACAAGAGTTTCTCTTTCTGGACTTTTATTTAATCTTTCTCTTACCCCATTCATGAATTTTACATCCATCTAAAATTCCTCCGCAAACTCATAGAATGCATTTCTTTCAATTTAATTTTCATTCTTCTTCCTCCTCGTCTTCTTTTTCTCGCCTTATAACTCTTACGTTGTCCATTTTAACTGTCACAGGAATCGGAACACTTGCTCCAAGAAGAGAAACAACGACCTCGCCTTTCTGCTTGTCAATTCGCGTAACCTTTGCGTGCTCGCCTTTGAACGTCTGCCCGACAATCTCAACAATGTCACTAATCTCAATATTCATCTCCTCCACTTTTGGCTCAAGCATTAATTCAATTTCCTCGTATTGAATTGTCTTTCCAATTATTCCTTTAACATAAGGCAAATTAAAAACAGCTTCTTCTGCAGACTCTCTGTCAGCTGCCTCGAGAATAATATAACCTTTCAGGCCGTGTGGCCGCGCAACAGAATAAACTCTGAAAGATTTTCTTTCAACACGCTCGCTAATCATTTCAACTGCCCTGTCTTCTTTGTTCGTCGTGACTTTGATGATAAATATCATTTGACTTATGCTCCGCTACCTCTTAGTTCTAAGAAGTAGATACAAAGTAATGAAATTGGGAGTTTTTAAGTTTTGTGTTTTGTGTTTCCAAGTCAGATAATCTCAACAATTTCTCCGATATCTTTCTTTAGTGAATAAAGCATTGGCGGCCTATGCGATACATCTTTTTTTATTCCTTCTTCCTTTAACAAATCAAGCGAAAGAATCTTCTTGGCAAAATTTCTCTTATCAAATTTTTTATCAAATACAATTTCATAAATCCTTTGCAGGTCACTCATCACAAAATTTTCCTGCAAGAGAGAAAAGGCAACAGTCGTATATTCAAACTTCCATCTCAGCCTCTTCAACGCGTAAGTCAAGATTCCCGCATGATCAAACGCTAACTTGGGCAATCTCCCAACAGAAAACCATCGAGCATCTGAAACATCTGTTGTTGCTTTTAATTTTATATTTTCAGAATTTACAAGAGCCATGTAAGCAACAGTTATTACTCGGCCTCTCGGGTCCCTTTTTGTATCTCCGAAGGTATAAAGTTGTTCAAGATAAACATTCTTCACCCCTGTCTCTTCTTCTAACTCTCTTTTGGCCGCATCTTCTAAAGACTCATCAATCCTAACAAATCCCCCCGGCAAAGCCCATTTTTCTTTGAAAGGTTCCAGCCCTCTTTTAACCAATAATACTTTCAATTCCTTGTCTTTTACAGTGAAGACAGTTATATCAGCAGTTACCGATGGCTTTTCATATTTTTCTTTCATAGTGTTTACTGGACAATAACATATTTAAGTTTTGCTTAAAGCGAATTCTTGAAATTCTCTAAAGCAGAATTGCTCCTTCGTATTGCCAGTCGTATCTTAAGTGACCGTCAGGGAAGAAGATAAGCTGTCTGAGGTTTTCGGTGCCAGGTTTTATTGTGAGACAATCAGTCATGCAGATATTTTGGCCGTTGTAGTCGTAGACTATGCCGCCATGGTCAAGAGTCATCAACTTGTGGCCGTATTTTTCCAGGAATTTGCTGATGTCCAGGATTTGCCCCGGAGTGAGTTCTCGTTTTTTTGTCCAGGCGTAGACTTTTTCGTTTTCTGATTTTTCCGGCGTCTTGACGCTTCGAATTGTCAATTGTTCAACGCCCCAGGTTTTACTTTTTTCTGCTAATTTTTTTACATTTTCAGGAGAATCGATAAAGCCTTTTAGCATAACACAGCTTAATCTAACCGAGTAGCCTAACAAGTGCAGTTTATCAATTATGCTTTTTAATTCTGGGTAGGGCGAGGTTTGCGTGAAGATTTCCTTGTTCCTTTCTTTTTCCCAATGAACCATGGATATTGCGATTGTGTTCAACCCGAGTTTTCTCCATTCCCCAAGGTATTTTGCGTATTTTTCCCAGTGGTTTTCAATCAGGAGAGCGTTGGTTTGGATTTCTATTAGGGGAAAGTCGTATTTTTTCATTTTCTTTAAGAATTCTGTAATCTGATCAGGATACAAAAGGGGCTCTCCCTTCCCAGTAATAAGAACAGTGGTAACGTCGTTCATCTGCGCAAGCCGGCATGCTTTGTCAAAGTTGAGCCAATTTGTTTTTGGTCTTTCGAAAGTTAGACCTTGCGCAGGAGTCATTTTCGAAATACAATATGGACATTTCGCATTGCATGCGACCGTTCCGGCGACGATTGTGAATGTCTGTATTTTCATCTTCTTATTTATCTAAAATGTTATTTAAACTTTTCATAGACCATTCTTTAATTTGCTCAGCTAATTCTTCAATAGAATAAACAATCTTAACTCCAGGCCTTACAAGTTTTGTTTGAATTTCCACGTCTTTTCTTCTAGTATATTCTGGATGCACCCCAATAAAAATGGGTTTGTCTGAAACACTTTGTTTACCTAATTCGTAGAGAGTTATCGGACAAAGTGTTTCTTTAGGAAACCAGAAAGAAACTGCATTTGTTTTCGCTAAATGATTATGCTCCCAGGTTATTTGTTCTTCTTCAATATTTGGATTATCAGTTGGAAAATGTTTTCTCCTGGGATTTAATAAAGTCAAATCTGTATCTTCAAGTAGTTTGACTAACTTTGTTTGCCAGTTTTCACAACCAGTGATGCCTCCAGCTAAAAACAAACTTCTCTCATTTCCTTCAAAAACATCTGGGCATTCTACATATTTCATTTTTTCACCGTCACAACTTTCAAAGGTTTCTCTGCCAAAGAAATCTCAACAACATCTCCCTTATTGAAATCGCACGTTAGATAATCTACAGCAAGAAGGCCCCCAGAATCACGTTTCGACTCAATCACAAGATTTTCATTTTCAGAAATTTCTCCTTCCAAAATTTTAGGACAGAAAACCCGCTTCCCAACATAGGGTTCTCGGACAACAAAGGCCAATTTTTTCTCAGCATGATGAAAGGGCTTGCCTCCTGCAGACTTAAACCAAGCATTAGAGCTTGTGCCTGTTGAAACAATAACTCCAGAACTCCTCTGTTCTTCTTCCTTGCCATTGTGTTTTATTAGATATCTCGAGCTATGAAACTGCAAGGCGGCCCCGACATAAACTTCGTTCAAAGAAAAAACATCCATTAGTTTGCCATTTAATTTTACTTGTGCCCGCTGTCTTTCAACGACATCAAAACTTCCATTTAAGATTTTTTTTAACTCATGAATTTCTTCTCTTGATAAACTAGTCAAAGCGCCTTCGCTTGTCTTTGGTTCTGCGTTGATTCCCAAAATAAAACCTTCGTCGATTAAGTTTGCTGTTTTAACTAATGTCCCATCGCCGCCGTATGCAACAACGAGATCCTTTCCCTGAACATCTTCTCTTTTTACATCATCATATTTAACCACGGCCAGGTTTTTTTCTTTTAGAATCTCTTTTAATATTCCTAAATATCTTTCTCCTTCGATAGAAAGATTCTCTTTATGAACTAGAAGTATTTTGTTAAACATCTTTTCCTCCAACAAACAATCCTTCAATCAAGTCTTTGGCTTTATTAAATCTCTCAGAATAATTTCCACCAATAGAAACAAAATCAATGCCTCTTTCAGAAAACATCGCTTTCAACTTTTCATTATTTTTAGCCCTAAATTTCTCTTCCCCAGCAAACCTTAACCCATCCCCAACCCACGGAATATCCGGCTCCAGATAAATAATTAAATCATAATCCTGAAGCTTAATAACTTCTTCAATCAGGTCGGACTTCGCACCATTAAAATACATATTAAGATAATACTGCGTAATCGTTGCCTCGCTATCAACAAACAAAACCTTGTTGCTCTCGCCAGCCTTCTTAACCTGGAGCAAATAATGTTCCATCGCGATTTTATCAAACATATCCTTTGTTAGCAGATTAGAATATCTCTCGCAATAATCTCTTCCAACCTCATGCGCCCATTCGGTATTGTAAAACTTGGCCAACTTCTTCGCCAATGTAGACTTGCCGCAACTTTCCGTACCAACAATTGCGACCCTCTTAACAAAATAAGATTTAACGCAATTAGGCAGCTTATCCCAGTTATCATAAAGCTTCTTCCTCATCTCTGTCGCAGATATCGTAACCGTCTTCCGCTTATCATCAACCACAACATGCTTTGAATCAGGATAATATTTCTTAAAATGTTCACCATAGGATTCTTCAGAACTAAAAACAAAATCAATCGGTCCAATTGCTTTTTTTATCATATTCGCTCCAGCCTCCCAGTCATAATCCTCATCCCACTGGTCATCTTCAATATGAATGACCTTCACATTATCCAAATTGTTAAGCGACTCTCCAATCCACGAAAGCCGAACATCAGCCGGAATATACTTCATTCCATCTCTTTCGCAGATTTCCCTGTCTCGATTCTTCGAAGAGCTAACAACAACATGCAGCTTGTCAACTAAATTTGAAGCCGCAATTATCACATAAACATGCCCAAGATGAAAAGGCAGAAACTTCCCGCCAATAAATCCAACGGTTTTATTTTTTGTCATTTTGAATTTTTTCTATTCTCCTCCAATTGTAGTATCCATAAATTGCATTTACGAGGAACGCGGCCCACATTACTAAAACCGTAATGTCTGCACCTCTCGATATGAAGATGTAGGCCCACATTATAATTGATAATACATCGACCATTATCCAATAAAACCATTGGTCAGTTAGTCTTTTGTTTAACATTATTGTTGCTATAATCGAAAAAACTGTTGTTGCAGAATCTATGAACGGCAATGTCCCTCTTAAGTAACTTAAGAATAAACCATACAGCGAGATAGCCAACAAAGACACAAGAAACCACAAAACTTTTTGATCCCATCTAAAATGCCTGACGATAACTGTTTTGCTCCCGCCGCTTTTTTTCAGATTTCTCTTCCAACTTGACATCGCCAGTTAAACTTAAATGCTGAATCTTTCAGTTGTGTTCAACAACTGAAAGGAGGCCTAAATCGAAATGAAAGGAAACGTAAGTTTTTCTTTTGGGCCTATTGCTTTGATAAATAAGATAGATAAAAAAT
>JAHISS010000114.1 GCA_018817905.1 Nanobdellota archaeon | reverse complement strand
TTTTTTATCTATCTTATTTATCAAAGCAATAGGCCCAAAAGAAAAACTTACGTTTCCTTTCATTTCGATTTAGGCCTCCTTTCAGTTGTTTCTAACAACTGAAAGTTTCTTCATTTAAAGTTAACTGGCGAGGTCAAGTTCCAAAATTCAACAACATTACAGTCCCGATTGATTTTATAATGGTCTAAGGGAGAATATTACTTAAGCTATTCTACCGCTTCCCAACCATGTCTAAAAACGCCTTAATCTCTTCCTTAAAACTCTGAGCGTTACCGCTTACTTCTTCCCTCATGCCCGCAACTCTCGCAGGAACAACATATTTATTATAAACATCTCGCATAAATCTCGAAAACGGAGAAGTTTCCCACTTGCCGTCTTTATCCAGAATCAAAACACCTGTAATGTCCACAGAAACCTTTCCCTTATTCATCGCTTTTTTTTCACCGTCAATTTCAACTTCAACATCTGAAAGTCCTTTAACTTCGAACTTAATCTTGAACTCAAACTTGAAATAATCGCTGACATCTTTCATCGCCTTCCACTCAATGTCAATGTCCCGCGAACTGCCGCTCGTCTTCTCCGCGTATTTCTCCTCGGTAACTCCAAAACCGCCCTCCTTAAACCACTGATGCGCAAACGAATAAAAACTCGCAAAATCAAACAGCCCGTTGTGCTCCACCTTCTCCTTAACAATCTGCTCTTTCTCTGCCATCTTCTACATCAGAAAATACAAAACTAAATATATAAACATTTCCCAGCAAACCCTAAGCACACAAAGATTATGGAATAATGACTATCTAAAAAATATTAAAGCACCACCCACCAAATGATTATCTCATAAACCAGAATCGATTGTATTGATAATGATTGTCTTTTAATTTTACGATTAGCAGCTTCACTCATCATCAAATCAATTTTATTGCCGAACAGAAAAGAATCCTGCAATTTCACAAGTTACCCAGCCCACACAACCCTAACTAACCAAAACATTATCTCAGAATCCAACCAGCACTATAATCTTAATTAATTTTATTGCTGTGATTGGCACTTGCAGTTTCTTAAGTCGTAAAAAATCAAACAACCTTTATCTCCGCAGCATTATTCTCGCGCGTGATTTCTGCTTCAGAAGTTTCAATAACTAACTTAACCATATCCATGCTTCTCGGAACTTTCAAGTTAGAAATTGTCAAAGTTTTTCGCGAGCCAATTTCAAGCGACTCTGTGTCAAATTCCTTCAAAACAGAATCATCCACAATAATTTTCAAAACAGATTCCTCAACTCTCTTCAGCCCGTAATTCGCAATAACTGTCTCAAAACTCAGATATCTCCCTGTCTTGTTCGCCTCGAAACTTTCAATCAACAAATCTGCTGCAGACGGAACACTGTAAAGCTCCCTGATTTCATCAATAAGATTCTGGTCAAGTTTCTGCCCGCAGTCAGTCACCGGATACATAATACTTTCAGGATTTGCATTGTGATCAAAACCCAGTGCATGAAGAAGTTCGTGAACAGCAACCTGCGGCGTGTCACAAACCTCTGGACGATACAAAGCAATTTTCCCAACAAAAATTACCGCATACCTGCTTGCGTTGATAATCACCGAAGGCCCACCTTCACCTGCAACAAAATGCCCTTCCTCGCTCGGCTCAGGCGCAATGTTCGAACAGCTGACAACTATTTCCGGCATGCTGGACTCGTAAAAATCAAGAATCGTTCTGCTTTCCAAAAACTCAACCGCGTCAAGAAAATCATTCCGCTTCTTCAAACTGCAGTTGTTAGAAAGATGATAACTTATCTTCCTATCTGGATACCTCATGTTCGCATGAAACTGAGAACTCTGGTTCGGCAATTCAAACGAAAGCTCTGCCACATATTTCTCAAACTCTGTCGGCTCTGCAGGAAGATTCAACCACAAAAAATACATCCCGCAAGCTAAAAGCGCAAACAAAACCAACATCAACAAAAAATCAAAAAATCTCATCTACCAATAAAAAATAACAAATTTATAAAGTTACCTTTCTGAAAAATGATATGGACTTATATAAAGAATTAGACAAATCAGAAAAAGAAATATTCAGATATGAGGCCTTACAAGAATATTTCTCCGATGGGAGCGACGAAATAGAAAACAAAATCAGCCAACAATGGAAAGAGAAGGGTGAAGTTGATATGGACTTAATGAAAGAATGGCACGACTTTATCAGCAAGAAGATTTCAGGCGGAGTGAAAATGGTTTGGGTTAGATTAGTTGAATTCCCTTTAAACGAATACACGAAGTCAGGATTATATATTTACAAAAAGCGAATTAAATACGGAATTGACATCCGCGTTATAACTAAAGAAAAATTTAACAAGCTTAACATTGAGATTAAAGATTTCTATATAATCGACAAAACAAAGATCCTCCTAATGAACTTTGGAAATAACAACGAGTATTTAGGTTGTGAACTGGATAGTAAAAATCTACAAAAATATAAAGAGTCCAAAGATTTACTAATAAAAAATTCTATTCCTGTTTCAGATTTTAGATATTGAACTTTAGAGCAGATTTTATAAACTTAATCTTGTTCCAAACCTCATGAGATACAAATTCCTACCGCACGTCGCAGACATAAAATTCCGCGCAAAAGGCAGAACTTTAAACAAAACATTTGAAAACGCAGCCCTTGCTGTCTCAGACATCTTGTTAGAAAGAAAAAAAATAAAAAGAAAACTAAAAAAGGAAATCTCGATAAAGGGAAACGACAAAGAATCTCTCTTATACAATTTTTTAGAAGAAATGATTTATCTGCTCGACGCTGAAAACTTTGTTGTCGCAAGTGCAGAAGTCCGAATCAGAAAAAACACTCTGAAGGCAACGCTTTCCGGGGACGCTGCAGAAAACTACAAGGCAATCAACCACATCAAGGCGGCGACTTACGCAGAAATGCACGTCAAAAAAACCGCAAAGGGCTGGGAAGTTCAGGCGGTGCTGGATGTTTGATTACAAGTTACCCAACCCGCCACAACTCTAACTAACCAAATAATTATCTACAAATCCAATCAACATGTCCTGATTGATTTTATTATTAATCTTTGGGGGCGAGCATGTTGCGTGTGGAGTATTGTGCTATTATTAAATGCCATACGTGACTGCGAGAAGTGGCTACAACTGAAGCTATTTTTTCAAAAATTATATACTACAAGTTACCCAGCCCAGCCCCTAACAGTTATCATAATTATCCACAACTCCAACTAATCCGATATTATCCAAAACTAAATTAATACCACACCCGATTGGTTTTATTATTAATCTAATGAGTTGGTTGGAAGTGAAACTATTTTCTAAAGGATTTCATAATTTATATACAACAAGTTATCCTGCCCAACCCACGACAGTTATCAATAATTATCCACAAATCTGGTTCCATATTAACCTTAGCTGGTTTTCATTAATAATTTGGGGGTTGGGAGTTGTGTATGATTAAGACGATTTTCTAAAAAATTTTATAATTTATATCTCAAAATTCAACAACACATATCCCAATCGACTCTGGTTTATTTGATAACCACTGGGAGGGGTTGGGCATGAAAGCAAACAAAACAAATAAAAACCCCTTTCTTTTCCCTTGTGCATGGAAGAAAACGAAAATTGCATTTTTCCGAAATGTCCGAAGTGCGGGAAAGGATACTTGTTACCTTTTTCTTACAAAGAAGACGTCTTTGAAAAATGGAAGTGCTCTGAATGCGCCTACATAATTGAGAAGAGATAATTAGTCAACATATTTCCTAAGTCTCCTCTTAGCCAAAGCATGATAGTCCTGACTAAATCTCAAAAAACCGAGAGTTAAAACGCGCACAACTGACGAATGAAATAAGACAACATCGTGATAATACGAGCGATGAGGATGCAACGCATATTCTACTCTTTCATTTATTTCAGAGTCAGAAGACTGCTCTGCAATTTGCGCAAGCCCATTTTGAATAATCTTTCTCCTGCCACCTTTAGATTCCTTTAATCTCTGAGACAAACTAACAACCCTCCTAACTAAAACCCCGTTATCATTTGTTCTTTCTAACACGCCAGTAATTTTCATAAGGATTATGTGACATCCTCTGTTGCCCTAAAGGGCACAGCGTCCTTTCGTTTTATTGCGACGTCTTGTGCTACTGATTCTCTACGTAAGAATAAACCGACTCAAAATCCCTGCCGACAGAACAACAAAAATATCCAGCGTTCCAAAAATGTCCTTTGGGATATCTTTTTCTAAGGTTCTCGCACATCCGAAACAGAAGATACGATGACAGCCCTTTGATTATCTGAATCATCATAGCTTCACTCATCGTCCTCGGACAATCAACAATCAAATGAACGTGATTTGATTGTACATTAATTATTTCGATTTCTATCTTGTGTCTTTTACATGCCTGTTCAATCGCGACCTTGCAAAAAGTTGCAATTTTTGAACTTCGCATCATCTTGTAACGATACTTCGTAGTTATCTGCACGTGCTTGAAGTTATTTCCAACTGAATGGTTGTAGTGTTTATACATTTTTCCTCCGTTAAATTTATTTAGAGAAAGAAAGTTACCACTACATCTGTTGAGATTCAGTGAGCAACAATCCTGCTCACTGTTCATAATCATTCTAGAAAGAAAAAGATAACGCTTCCTGCCAGCTAAAGCAAGGAGTTTATTTTACGAGACTATTATAAAATTTTAGGAACAAAGAGCTTAATCCTAAATATTCCTCTCCACAAATTTTTTACTATTTATCACTCAATTACTCGCCGCAAACTGCACCAAATTGCTCCATAAATATCACTAAGTCATCCTCATCCACATCCTCATCACCATCCAAGTCGCTGATAAAGCTGCATTTCTTTTGGAAAACAAATGCTGAGCCAGAGTCTGGAACTGATCCATCA
>JAHISS010000113.1 GCA_018817905.1 Nanobdellota archaeon | reverse complement strand
TACGACTTCTTTTAGAAAAAGAAGTTGTACGCATCAAGAAAACTATTATAGCTTCGCCTTTGGCGAAGTCATCGCCGATGGCACAAGGCGGTAGCGAGAATGGAATTGCAGATTCCATCAAAGCCTCTACCGCGACTTGAACGCGGGACCTCAACATTACCAATGTTGCGCTCTAACCGGCTGAGCTATAGAGGCGTGCTTCGCACGCCTTAGAATGCGAACGCATTGTGACTTTCGCATTCTAGAGGCAAGCTGCGCTTGCCAACGAACGTGAACATCCTGCGACTTTCACGTCCGGGAGGCACTGTTTCATCAGGCCTTCGAACGCGAACTATTTGAGGCTTTCGCATCCGAGAGGCATGTAAGAAACCTTATCGGTTTCTTACCAACTTCCCTTTGCAATACTGCTCAGGGCTGATAAGTGTTAAGTTCTTAGTTATAAAAATTATCCTATACTCCCGGAATTGTGTTGTTTCCCTGTGGCAGCCATTCTGAATTCACAACATAACCAACAATTTGCATTGAGTGCTGGAAAAGTGCTTCGAGCCATGAATAAAAAAAGTCGAAGAAGACTGTGCGTTCGGCAGCCAGATTCATGTGAAGATTCTCGTTGCTGATTATGAACAAAGCACCTAAAAACAAAAACTTCATAATTGATATTCTTATTTTCATTTTATTTCGAGGATGAATTTGTAAACCAATCTTGGTGGATGGCATATCCTGTAACCTTCCCGATATTTTTGAGCGAACTCACGACCCAGTTAAAGTAAATTTTTGTGCCTTCCCCCACCCCCTTTAAAGTAGTGAGATTTACATCATTGGTCCTATGAATATGGATAACTGATATGGCAATAAAAATTAAAAATGCTATAAAAAAGAAATAAAAAAAGTTTTTTTTGATAAAATAAAGAACATTTATGGAATTAGACCATTTTATTAGCACCATTACTATTGCGGACAAGACTAAAACTACTATCACCCATGCTGGAATAACTGAAAACAACCCCATGAAGAAACTACGAAGAATTAGTATAAAACCTTTTCGTATGTTAAATCCATATCTTGATTGCGAGAGATATTATCTGCTTTTGGTTTGTTTGAATCGTATGAAGATTTAAATAGATTGACTCGTTTTTTCTATTGTAAAAGAGGAAATGGTAGCTGAAAATATCTTTATCGAGCTTAGTGTGATTATTGCAATAGCATTAATCATTTCTTTAATCATGAAAGCATTACGGCAGCCGTTAATTATAGGATACATTCTCACAGGACTTATTATCAGCCCTTATTTTTTCAACCTTGTTAAATCTGTGGAAAGCATAAGCATGCTTGCTCAAATGGGAATAGCGGTTCTTTTGTTTATGGTTGGTTTAAACCTAAATCCCAAGGTAATAAAAGACATCGGAAAAGTAGCTGTTGTGACTGGTCTCGGGCAGATTCTTTTTACTTCTTTAGTGGGGTTTGGTATTGCAAAACTGCTTGGTTTTCCCACCGTTGCTGCTGTTTATATTGCGCTTGCTTTGTCATTTAGCTCCACCATAATAATAATGAAGCTGCTTTCTGACAAGGGAGATATCCAAACGTTATATGGAAAAATATCCATTGGATTTTTGATTGTTCAGGATATTGTAGCGATTCTCGCTTTGATAATTATTTCTTCTGTAAGCGGGAGCACTGACTTGTCTTCTCTAGCTTTTCAAAAAATTGGGATTGGGGCTGGTTTAGTCGCAGCTTTATTTTTGATTGGAGTTTATTTACTGCCTCCCTTGACTAAACTAATTGCCAAATCCCAAGAGCTACTGCTATTATTTTCTATAACCTGGGCTTTTGCCTTAGCGAGTTTGTTTGGTTATGCTGGTTTTTCGATAGAAATCGGGGCTTTGCTTGCAGGCGTTAGCTTATCAGTTTCTCCTTACAGGTATGAAATTGGAGCTAAAATGAAACCCCTCAGAGATTTCTTCTTGTTATTATTCTTTATTTCGCTCGGCTCTCAAATAACCCTTAGCAGCGTCGCTGATTATACTTTACCGTTGATTATCTTTTCCGTATTCGTCCTTGTGGGAAATCCAATCATAGTCATGATTCTAATGGGCATGTTAGGATATACCAAAAAAAATAGTTTTCTTGCTGGCTTGACTGTTTCTCAAATAAGTGAATTCTCTTTCATATTGATTGCATTAGGAGTCAGCGTCGGGCATCTTTCTCCAAGCATCCTCTCATTGGTTACCACAATCGGTTTGATTACGATGGCTGGTTCAAGTTATTCCATCTTGCACAGTCGAGGAATTTATAACAGAATCTCGAAATATCTCAGGATATTTGAAAAAAAGGGTAAAAAAGTCGATGAAGGAAAGTATCATAAAGATGAAGATTACGACATTATTCTTTTCGGTTATAACAGGATTGGGTTTAGTTTGGAAAAAGCGTTCAAGAAAATGAAGAAAAAGTTTTTAGTGGTTGACAACAATCCTGAAACAATTCTCAGACTGGCGAAGGCGAAGGTTGACTGCAGATATGGCGATGCTGAAGATTGCGAACTGCTTGATGACCTGCCTTTGGAAAAAGCGAAGATGATTATTTCTACGATACCTGATTTAGCCACGAGTCTGCTATTGATTGAGAAAATCAGGGCAGTTAACAAAAAGATAATTCTGATTGTTGTTTCTCACCAGATTGAAGAATCTCTTCAATTGTATGAAGCGGGAGCAACTTATGTTATCACGCCGCACTTTTTCGGAGGCCTTCACACTGCGCAATTAATAGATAGATGTGGATTTGACAAGAAAGAATTTGTTAAAGAAGGTTCGAAGAATGCGCACGAATTGTTGAAGAGGCAGGTGGAAGGCCATAAAGATGTTTTGCATGAGAGAGATTGAGTCAGTATCTCTGCACAAGAATAAAAATTGCAAATTTATTTTTTGCACAACATAATCAATTTCGCGCAGCAAAAAATTCACGTCGAAAATTGCGCGAAATTGAACTCACTGGGCTGGGTGGGTGGGAGCAAAAAATAAATTTGAGAATACAATGCGGAGATACTGCTAAGTGTAGGATGCTGTAACCTTATCGTCATCTCCCCGATTTGGCTAGGAATCTGATAAGGTTCAATAGTTTGTTTCTTTTCAAAGGAAGAATTATTCCTGCCATTTCTGCAGGCGTTTTTCCTTCAAGTTCTTGGTGTGG
>JAHISS010000020.1 GCA_018817905.1 Nanobdellota archaeon | reverse complement strand
GTTTTAAGAGAGTTTTTGGAATTGTAACAAAATTAAAATTGAATGCAAAGTTTGTGCAGGTTTGTGCGCGAATAATTTTACACAATCACAAACGATTGAGTTATTTTAATCTGATTGAGAATTAGTTTATACGCAAAGCCTAAAGTATACCAAACTTTATTAAACATAAAGTTTTATATTAGTGAGAGAAAGAGGTTGTTATGGCTATAGATGTAAAAAAATTGATTGCTGCGATAAACCCAGAGTTGTACTGCGACGCTAAGGTGAAGGATAAGGTTAAGAAGCTTGTGAAGGCAGAGGGATACATCAAGGCAGCTGAAAAGGCGGAGCTGCGGGAGTCGGATTACGTCGATGTTTTTCATGTTCAGGCGACAAGGGGAGCGTTTGCTCTGGCTGGTTTGAAAGCGCCGATAGAACAGCACGCGCTGACTTACGACGCTTTTGCGCAAAATCTTGAACCGATTTATTTCTGGATTTTGGATTACGTCAACGGAGCTTATGGTTCTTCTGAAAAATTGGTTGATAACTTTGTTTCTTCTGTTGGGTCTGGTCATTTTTTGGAGATGCAGGGCAAGGCAACGCGGATGCAGGACGAAGCGATGAAAATTATGCAGACAGCTAATGGGGTTTTGAGGTCAGTGCTGAACATAATTTATGACTTGAAAGAATTCAAAATGCGGCTGGCGATTTATGACGATTACCGTTCTAAGGAAGAGAGGAAGAGCAGGGCGGCTTTGTTTTCGCTGAAGCAGATTTGGATGGACAATGTTGACATTAAGCGGGGAAATAGTTCGATAAAAGGAATGGCACAGCAGTTTGATTATGTGACGCTGATTGATGCGTTTATGGCTGCGAAGTCTTTAAAGGAGCTTGAAAAGCTGGATTTGAACGATAGGGTTAAGAGGATTTTGCAGCAGCGTTTGGCTGAGTTTGAAAGATGGCTTTTTGAATCAGACAAGGAGCTTAGGAAAAGGTTTGAGATAGAGCAGACGTATTTGAAGAGTCAGGTGAATTCTTTGAAACTTTATGCGCGCTGGGCAAAGCCGTATCTGAAGGCGGCGCGGCAGTTGGAGTCGAAGATGGATACTGATGCAAGTGTTGTGACTATGTTTAACACAGCTTTGTTTGAGCTTGTTTTGCTGGCAAAGGGAAAATACGACCCTGCAAAAGATGTTGCTGCCGGCGAGCTTCCGAAGAATTTTAAGAATCCGAAGTTGAGGAAATACGCCCCAATTGCAGTTATTGAGTTCAAGTTTAGGAGCGTTCCAGACAGGGCGGACCAGAAAGGAGGCTACACTTTTCGCGGCAAGGTCGATGTTAAGTTTACGAGTTTTGCGTTGAACGAAGACGAACTGCGGATTTTGAAAGAGCAAGTTGAGGAAGATAATTTTGGAGATGTTTATGAAATGATTGAAGGCGCGACTGAAAAAAGTTTGGGCGAGCTGAAAGCTGACTTGGACGAGTTTGTCGGCGAGGGAACTGTTGGAGAAGAGCCGAAGGAAAAAAAGCCAGGGAGCGAAGATGTTAATCCGTTTTCTGCGTTGTTTGAATTTACTAAAAAGGAAAAGAAAAAAGATTTGTCTGGCGGGATTAAGAAAGACAATGACATGGAAAAGGTTTTGCGGAGCCAGACGATTTTAGCGGCAAGGATGGGCTGTAGAAAACTTTACGACACTTACAAAAAAGCGCACGGGATGCCAGCGTTTCCTCCGACTGTGAATTTTTAAGGATTAATTAGAAGAGATGATTATCTTGGAAAGGAATTAATGAAAGGTTAATGAACAATGAAACCATAAAAATCCTTTGAAGTTTGATTTTGTGATTAATCATTTGGGACTGGGCGGGACAATAACTTTTTGGAGCAATTGTTAACTTTAAATATTTCCTTTACTTGTGTTTTTTATGAAAAAGGTGAAGAAAGTCAAGGCGATTAAGTCAAAGGTTAGGATTGTCCGCGAGATTAAAAAAGGGCGTGATGGCAGGGAGGAAATTGAAGAGCTGACTTCTGACGAGATTGGATTGTCACAGGGTGAGGTTGAGCGAGTTGTTGAGCCAGTTCGGGGAGATGGGAGAAGAGTTTTTAGCGCTGCGCCTGTTGATGTTCCAGCTCCAACTGCAGCGCCTGAATCAGGGGAAACTTCTGGCGTGGCTTTGTACGACACTGGAAGAGGATTAGGTGATGAGCGAGAAGGAAGAAGAATTTACATGGCTGAAAGAATGCAGTCCGGGCAAGGGGGCGTTGTTGACAACAGGAATCTTTCAATTGGTGGGGAACAGTTTTTGCCTGAAAACGTTGAAATTCAAAGAACGGAAAGTGCAGGGCAAGGCGAAAGAATCAGGGCAAAATACGAATCTGGGGGCAAGGAAAAGAAGAAAAGTGTTGGGCCTTGGAACTAGCGGAGAGATAGATAATTTTATTAATCTGAGTTTTATCGTTATAATATGGAGCAAGAACAAATAACTTTAGAAAAAATCTATGCAGCTATCCAAAATTTGCAGCAGCAGGTTCATCTAATTAGAGAAAACGGGAATGTAGCGTTAGATTGGGAAAATGCTGAAGTGTTGGCTGATGAGGGATTGCTGGGCGAGTCATGGTTGTCCCCAGAAGATGAAAAAGCTTTTGCATATTTACAATGAGGTTCAAAAAGTTCGACATTGTATTAGTGGATTTTCCTTTTTCAGATTTATCAGAAACTAAAAAACGTCCAGCTCTTATTATCAAATCTCTCGAAGGCGAAAATAATATTTTGTGCCAAATTACAACAAAAAGAAGAAAATTCCAAAAATATGAAGTTATCTTGCCAAAGATATCTTGCATTGGAGATGTCCGTTTTGATTCTTTTATTTATTTTGATATGGTTTTTACACTTCATCAAAGTTTGATTAAGAGCAAAATCGGAGAAGTTTCTGCTTTGTTAAGTAAGGATGAAATTAATAAGAAGTTGAAGGAGATTTTTTGTGGTTAACGTGGAGGTTGGAAAGTTGAACAATGAAAATAGAAATTGATAAAGAGGTTGATGCATCGTATATTTATGCAAAAGAAGAAATCGGCGAAGGCGAAGTTGCTAAGACCATCGAAGTAAATGGAAACATAATCTTGGATTTTGACAGTGGGGGGAAACTTATTGGTATTGAAATACTTGACGCGAGTAAGAATCTTTCAAATAAATTTTTGAGTTCAGTTGTTTCAGCAAAGTAAGATTTTTTTATTTCACACCTTTCATCTTCATCCCCGCGCGGATTAAGTGGTGATAATCATTAACGTGAAAGTTTTTTATTTTTGCATTTTTATCAATTTCCAATGTTGAAACGCTCGCATTGCTCAGCTGGTAATATTTGCCTTCAAATAAATCAAGACCGAGAGCATTTAATATTAGATACATTGAGAAAAAGCCATGCCCTACGAGCAAGATGCTGTCTTTTCCGGAATGTTTTTTTAATAAACTAAGATAGAATTTGCCAGCTCGGTTATAACACTCCTGTAAACTTTCGCCGCCTTTCGGTCTGTGGAGATGATAAGGAACCCCAGATTCAACAGCTTCTTTAAAATAACCTCTCCAGTCATCTTTTCCACCTTTCCCATATTTACCCATTTTAATTTCAATTATTTTTTTGGAATATGAAATTGGCACATCTTTAACTAAGTGTTTTATTTTTTCAAGAGTTGTCTTGGCTCTTTTTAGCGGACTGCAATAAATTCTGTCGAGATTTACATCGTGAAAAAACTCACCGAGCCGTCTTGCCTGCTCTTCTCCAACTTCGGTCAATTCTGCATCTTCTTTTGATTCCATTTTTGCATTTCTTTTCGATTGCGCATGGCGAATTATATAAATTTTCATTGTAACTTTTTTCTTATCAAATAAAGAAAAATTAGTTAATTAATCTTTTGGAAGACTGAAAGAATGCAGTATGCGAAGATTAGTTTGCCTGTTTAATTTTTAGATACAACTGAACAAATAGCCAGATTCATAATCGCTACGCTCCAAGATTAATTCAATAATAGTTAAACAGAAAAGGTTTGGTGGCCGGGGCGAGCATGTTACGTGTGGAGTATTTTGTAATCAATGGCGTGCGTGGTCATGAGCAGGGTTGGGAAAATAATCTTGTTATTCTTTGAGTTCTAACAAAAACGAAGACTAAAAGGAAATCAATAACTTTAAATAAATTCTTTAACTTTGTCTTGCATGGCTGATGAAGTGAAATATCCAACGAACAATTTTTACGGCGGAGCTGATTATGGTCTTGATGCTGAATATGGGAAAGAGTTTTCTGTTGGTTTTAAGCAGGGCTATGGGCCGAAGATTTCTGAGTTTTCTTTGACGACAGACCCGCGGACATCTAATCAGTTGAAGGCGGTTTCTGACAAGCTGAGCACAGGAGCAAAAAATATTGAAGTTACTGCTGTGACTGCAGCGACGTGGGAGGCAGTTCCAGAGCAGCATTTGAAAGAGATTGAAAGGTTGAAGAAACTTGCCGGAGCAGAGTTGACTTTTCATGGGCCGGTTATTGAGCCGACAGGAGCAAGGCAGGGTTGGAATGAGGGTCATCGCAGGCAGGCGGAGAGGCAAATGTGGAGCGCTGTTAAGCGTGCGCACAAGCTTGAGCCAGACGGGAACGTGATTGTTACTTTTCATTCTGCAGCAGGGCTTCCAGAACCAGAGACAAGAATTTTCAACGAGAAGACAGGGAAGGAAGAGATTAAAGAGTTCTGGGTTGTTGACGAGGCGTCGGGGAAGTTTGCCAATGTTCCGATAAAGCCGGATTATTTCAAGAGCAAGGAAGAAGGTTATTCTACGCCAGAAGGACAAATCAAGGCGATAAATGAAATCATTGACAAGCAGAACAAGGAGGCGTGGTTTAAGCAGCTTTTTACAATTTCTTATCATGCGAATCAGGGCACTGGAGTTGTTAGAGATGTTTTGGGGAAAGATGAAGGCAAAAAAACAGCTTTGAAAATGTATGAGAAATTTTTGAAAGGAAAGAACTTTTCAGAAGAACTTGATGTTTTGGAAGAGCAGGAGAAAAAATTTGCAGAGACTCAAATGAATGCTCTTGTTCATGGCGACACTTACTTGAGAGAATCGTATCAGGATTTGCAAAATGTTTTTAATCAGGCGTATGAAGTTGCAAAGGCAAATAAGAACAAGGATGATTTGGAGAAGCTTAACAAGTTTCGGAAGGAAATTGCGCCGGCGCTGGATAAGTTGGAGGATGTCGAAAATCTCCAGGAATTTGGAAATGTGCTTATCAAGGGAGTTAATGTTTTGCGTTCGATTAAGCCGCCGAAAGCGTTGAAGCCGCTGAGGGATTTTGCAGTTGATAAATCTTCAGAGACATTTTCAAATCTTGCTTTGGAGTCTTACAAAAAGTTCAAAGACACTGCTCCGATAATCAGCGTTGAAAATCCGCCGGCAGGTGCTGCTAGAGAAAGCTCAGGTATGAGCAGGGCAGAAGACCTTCGTTCAATTATTAAAGAATCTCGTCGCAAACTGAAAGATAAACTTGTGAAAGAAGCGCATCTTTCAGAGGGCAACGCAGAGGCGCAGGCAGAGAAATTAATTGGAGCGACATGGGATGTTGGGCATATTAATATGCTTCGGGGTTTGGGCTACAGCGGGAAAGACATTGTTAGGGAGACAGAAAAAATCGCGCCGTTTGTAAAGCATGTTCATCTTTCTGATAATTTTGGAATGGAGCATACAGAACTTCCGATGGGAATGGGAAATGTTCCGATAAAGCCGATGCTTGAAGCGATAGAGAAGTATAACAAAAAAGTTAAGAAAGTTATTGAGACCGGGACGTGGTTTGGGCCGCAGGCATTTGGGAATCAGACGCCGTTTGCAGAAACGCTTCGCGCTTTTGGTTCGCCGATTTATTCAATGCAAATGGCTCCTTCTTGGAATCAGGCGTATGGAACTTCAGGCGGTTATTCTACTGGTTACGGGCAGACCTTGCCAGAGCAGCATTTTTCAATGTATGGTTCTGGATTTTCAAATCTGCCGACAGAACTTGGCGGGCAGATGGCTGGGAGGTCGCGCGTTGGCGGGACGCCGATGGAGTAAATAGCTCGCAGGAAGCTGCTCGAGATATTAGCTCTGAATCTGACTTCGTCAAGATTCTTCGCTTGAAGAAAAACAGATATTTAGAGAAGGAATTAATGAAAGAAAAAGTTGTTGAAAATTATTTCCCCCCACAGATTATGATATCAAACCTTCCTGTGCTGATAGGGATATGATTCGGGTTGATGTTCAGGACTTTAATCTCTAGTGGTTCACAATCAAACTCCAAAAGGAAACTTTAAAAACATCTTATGCTTATTTTTGTAAGCAAAAAAGGTGAAGATGGCTAAAAAAGTTGTAAAAGGAAAACATTCTGGTAAGGGGAAAGTTGTTCGGAAGTCGCGGGCTGCGCCGCTAGTGCGGAAGCTTTTGAGGAATGAGAAGGAAATTGCAATGGATTTTGCGATGAAGGTGCATGAAAAGTTTGATAAAGTTGTTAAGGCGTCGGTTTTGTTTGGCTCTCAAGCAAAGGTCGGACAGGCTGACTTAGGTTCTGATATTGATATTATTTTGATTGTTGACGACGCTGCAATTGAATGGGATTTGAAATTAGTCTCTTGGTATCGTGAGGAGCTTGGAAAATTAATCACTGCACAGGAATATGGAAAAGAACTTCATGTGAATACTGTTAAGCTCACGACGTGGTGGCAGGATTTATTGTATGGCGATCCAGTTGTTATAAACATCTTGAGATACGGCGAGGCGCTTATTGATTATGGTGGGTTCTTTAATCCGATTAAGGCATTGCTGTTAAGGGGAAAAATTAAATCAACTCCTGAAGCTGTGAATGCCGCTCTGCACAGAGTTCCAGGACATTTGGCGCGGAGCCAGATTGCTGAGATGGGTGCGATTGAAGGCACTTACTGGGCAGTTGTTGATTCTGCGCAAGCAGCTTTGATGACTGCTGGGAAAATGCCTCCTTCGCCAGAACACATCCCAGAAATGTTGAAAGAAACTTTTGTTGATTCTGGCATGCTGAAGATGGGCTATGTTAAAGGCGTGAAAGAATTGTTTTCCCTGCACAAGGAGATTTCTCATCAAAAAGTTGGAAGCATGAAAGGGCAGGAAATTGACGAGTGGCAGGAACTTGCCGAGAAGTTTTTGGGCGAGATGACGAGGATTATTGAAAGAATTCTTAATGAAAAGAAGGCAGCTAAGCTGTAAGGGGATTATCCTCCAAGACAAATGTTAATGAATTAATTTTGCATATAATCTTTAAAAAATAGCTTCAATTTCAGCCAGCTCCAAAATTAATAATAAAACCAAGCTGGATATGTTGACTGGATTTGTTAGTAATTATTTGAGTCAGTTAAAGTTGTGTTGGTGGGAAAATAATTCTCTATTTTCTGGAATTAGTTAATTATAAAAAGCCGTTTGGGATTTTGATTTTATGGGAAGAACTATGGTTGGTGATGCTTTGAAACTTGGAACTAGCTTTTCTCTTAATGTTGCTACGATGCCGTATAAGATTCCAACTGTTGTAAGGCGCTATAT
>JAHISS010000112.1 GCA_018817905.1 Nanobdellota archaeon | reverse complement strand
TCCAACTTTGTTTTTTCTATAACCTTGTTTTACTGCAGACAATTTCTTACAAAATTGGCATTTTGTTTTCATAGCATTAACCTCCTTTCAGAGAGGTTAAACTATCAAACTATATAAATCTGACGTTAATTGGACAGTATCAACAAGCCAAAAACTTTAAATAGCCTTAATTCTCACAAAAATCATGACAAACGAAACAATACAAGTTCCAATAACAAGAATTGTAGAAGGAAAACTGTTCGGCCCAAAAAGAAACGACATAGCATTAAAAGAATGTGAAGATGCCGGATGTGCAGCGCTATACGTTCCAGAAATTATAGGCACAAGAATCAATGCAGAAGATGGTTCAAGACCATGGCAACTTTGGTTCAGAGCACCAAGCATTAGGGCAACAGGAAGAACGAAACAAGGGAATGCTGTAGTTGTCTACGCACATATTCCAAATCATTTTTCACAATCTAAAGATATAACAAAAGCAATTGAACAAGGTTTAATTAACGGAGCAGGCAGACTTCCTGGTGATGAATGGAAAAGACTTTTGGATTTAGAAGATAATGAAAGAGTTTTTGTTGTTGATTATGCTGCATTGGAAAGTTCAAAATCAGGCATGATTCCAGTTAAATCTGCTTTAAAGCACCCACAAACTATTCCATTTCTTGGCGGAAGAGGAAGAGCAGAAGCTTATTTGCTAAGACACGAAAAAAATTATGGAAATCAAATAGATAATCGGCATTGCGATGATCTTGCAGATGAACCATTGGCGCGTTTGCTGCGTGTTGGCTACAACTACGGCCTCGGCTTGGGTGCCTACGGCGACTTGGACGACTACGGTGGCCAGTTCCTCGGGGTGCCGAAGGGTGCGGGCGAAGCCCGTGCGCCGCGAATTTCTAAAAGAAAATTAGCAGAACTTGCAAGACAATACGTAGCAAACCCAATGATTCCATCTTTTGTAAAAGAATTTTCAGACCTCCAATAAGTTTTTATTCTTACATCTCTAATTTATTTTGTCTTGGCTTGCTTTTCTTTATGAAAAGCAAAACGTCAGGGCCACACGCTCTCTTGCTATGGCTTTTCCGTTAGGAGAAGTTATGAAATACAGCTGTGACCTCTATGCAAAATCAATTGTAAGATTTTGTATCACGAAACAGCAGTGACATGAAGGCAAAAGAGCTATACATTGGCGCGTTTGCTGCATGTTGGCAACAACTACAACAACGGCTTGAATGCCAACAACAACTTAAACAACAATGGCCAATTCCTCGGAATGACCCGGACAGCCAAGACAATATTCATGCAAGAAGACAACAAACTATGGATAGAACTCTGCAGCTATAACAATCTCGAACTTGCTTTTCTGAAGGCAAGAAAAAGAAAAACTAAGAAACTCTATGTGAAAAAATTTGAAAAAAATCTTATACAAAATCTTCTTGACTTGAAAGAAGAACTTCTTCTACAAACTTACTCTCCAAGCCCATTAACCACCTTCATCTTGCGCGACCCAAAAACTCGAAAAATTTCTAAGTCAGAGTTCAGAGATAGAATTATTCATCACGCATTGGTAAATCTCTTAGAACCTATTTTTGAAAAATCATTTATCTACGACTCCTACGCAAACAGAAAAGGAAAGGGCACGTCAAAAGCTCTTCAAAGATTTGAGTATTTCAAAAGGCAAGTTTCAATGAATAACACCGCTCCTTGTTTTATTCTAAAAGAAGATATTAAGCACTACTTTGAAGAAGTGGACCACGAGGTTTTGTTGAAGATTATCCAAAAGAAGATAAAAGACAAAAATGTGATTTGTTTAATCAAAAGAATCCTCGTGAATGGCGCTGGGCGAAGCGGGGGGGGGGCGAACGACCAAAGGCATGCCCCTTGGAAATCTGACCTCACAGTTTTTTGCTAATGTTTACCTCAACGAATTTGACAATTTCATAAAACGTAGACTGCAAATAAAACACTACATTCGCTATGTTGATGATTTTGTTATTCTCGATAGCTCAAAACAAAAGCTTGAAGAAACTCTCGGAGAAATCAAAAGCTTTCTTATGAAAAAACTAAAACTGGAATTGCATCCAGACAAAACAAGGATTCTAGCAATACCAAGAGGATTGGACTTCATTGGATTTAGGAATTTTCCAAATCATAAGTTGTTAAGAAAACGCAACATCAGAAAAATAAATCAAAAAATATCCAACTACGCAAATGGCAAACTTGTTTTTTCTCAGATTATGAATTATTTTATCGGGTGGAAAGGATTTGCAGAACTCGGAAATACTTTCAAGAGAAGGAGAAATATCTTGAAAGTCATCTATAAAACAAAATTCCAAAATCAAAATCCCCATTTCTCCTGAACTCTCATAACTTGTTTTTCAACATCTTCCTCAAACTCTTCAAATGAAGGATAAATTTTATGGAAATGCGTCTTAAGCCACGGATGTCCCCGCAGTTTCTCATTTGTGCAAATCAAAAGTTTCGGGCTCTTAGCTAACGCGCGCGCCATAACAAATTCCATCAAAGTTCCAATGCTCTTGCCAGCATTTTCGTCAATAATCCCGACAATCGCCCGAGAATAACAAATTGCAATATAATCCCTTTGCGTTAATCTCCAGTCGTATCCTGGAAGTTTCTTAAACTTTTCCCCCGCATCCCTTGCTCTGACATCATCCCTCCCCTCGCCTTCAACATCGTAAAAAGGATTTATCAGCGCAATCTTTGGATGCCTTCCCTCAAATCCAAGCTCCCATTTCCGAACATATTCCCTGCTTGCAAACGGATGCGACAAATAAAAACTAAAAATGCCTTTGGGAAACTTCACTTCCGGAGCTTTCAATTTCTGCGCCCAGTTCATTTTATTCAACCCATCCATAAAAAAACCCACCATCAAAACTTTTTAAGTATTATCTCACTCTAAAACATCTTCCACAAGTATGCAAAAATAGGCAACTATAGCCAGATTCCTGATTTTATGATTAAAAAACAAACGTCAATAAACCGACAGCCACAATAGTCATCTGTTTATGAAATAATCATTTCGGGGAGTTGGGGGTCTTAAATATATTTCTGTTCAAAACAATAAATAATTTTGCTATCTCTTAAGTTGCAGCAAAATGAATTATGCCACATTGTATCTAAAACCATTCCCAGAAATCTTTAAAAACTCTCTTTCTTCAATCAATTCATGGCAGCAAAGAAAAAGAAAATCAAAGCTATGGGAAAATTCGGAGTCGGCTACGGTCGTAATGTTAGAAGCAGATACAACACCATCGAAGCTTCTCAAAGGAAAACCCAGCCAAGCCCATTCCATCCGACCGGCAGAGCAAAGCGCCTCGCCGCAGGAATCTGGAAATGCCTCAAGACAGGCCGAATCTTCGCAGGTCATGCTTATTATCTGAAGGAAAATAAATAAATCTGTAATTAAACCTTTGACCGGCGTATCTCAACAACCTGTCCATAAATTGGGATTGTAAAACCAGATTCCTGATTTTATGATTAAATATTCAAACATCAATAATAATCTTCTGTTTATGAGATAATCATTTGGGGCGAGCCGAGTCAGTTTAGTAAAGAAAGAACAAATAAGAACTGCCTCGGGGAGTTGGGTGCTCAAACATATTTTTTAAAGTAATAAAGTAAATTTTATATACTCAATCAAACTGTTAAAAATATGGACATCACAATACTAATTGAACAAGATGAAGACGGAATTTTTGTAGCAAGTGTACCTGAAATCCAAGGTTGCCATACGCAAGGCAAGACAATTCCGCAAGTTCTTGAGAGAATTAGGGAAGCAATAGAGGTTTGTTTAGAAGCCGAAGAAGAGATATCGCCAATGAAATTTATTGGCATCCAAAAAATAGAAATCGAAAATGGCAAAATTAGTAACGATTTCAGGCAAAAAACTGTGCAAACTTATTGAAAGACTGGGTTTTGAAAAAATTTATGGAAAAGGCAGCCATGTAAGATACAAACATCCCGACGGCCGAAGAACAGTTGTTCCAGTTCATGCCAACGAAGATATCGGGAAAGGTCTGCTAATGGCCATCCTAAGACAAATTGAATTAAGTAAGGAAGAATATGAAAAATTAAGATTAGAAACTTAGTAAGTGTTTAGCTTCTTAACGTCTGCTTCATCATATTCTGAGGATTCAATCTCCTAAGTTTCCACGTCTGCAATAAAGAAAGTAAAACTTCCATTGTGTGAGTTCCCTTTTCATTTCTCAATGTCCCAGTAATCTTTCTT
>JAHISS010000019.1 GCA_018817905.1 Nanobdellota archaeon | reverse complement strand
GTTTTAAGAGAGTTTTTGGAATTGTAACAAAATTAAAATTGAATGCAAAGTTTGTGCAGGTTTGTGCGCGAATAATTTTACACAATCACAAACGATTGAGTTATTTTAATCTGATTGAGAATTAGTTTATACGCAAAGCCTGGATTTGCGAAAAGCTTATATAATTGAATTTATTAAATTAATTAAGGTAACAGGTATTGCCTTAAGTCTTCGGACATACCGCAAGCGTGTTCCCGGCTATTACATCGGTAATACCGGACTTTATTAAAATGGTAAAAAAAATTTCTATTTATATTGATGGAGCTAACTTTGTTTATGGCTTAAAATCATTGCATCCCAGATATTCAGACTACCATTTCGATTTTGAGAGTTATATCAAAATGATTGTTGGTAAAGATGAATTAGTAAGTATCTTCTACTATAACGCTTCATTAAAACAAGAAGTTAATCCCAGAAGATTTAAAGAACAGCAAAAACTTCTGGCAAGATTAAGAAAAATCCCCCAATGTAAAATTATCTTATGTAAGAGACAAAAAAGGTTTGGCAAAGACGAAGAAGAATATTATACAATAAAAGGAGATGACATTCATTTGGCACTGGATATGTTAAATCATGCTTGGGAAGATAGATATGACAAAGCTATTTTGTTTTCTGGAGATGGAGATTTTGCCCAATTAGCAAAATATGTGGAAGATAAGAAAAAAGAAGTTGAAATGGTTTCGTTTGATGAACTTGCTTCAAGGAATTTGATTAATGAGGTAGATAAGTGTATTTTCATTAATAAGAAAACTGCTAATAGATTTTTTTACAGGCGATAAGTAACAAAGTAATATCAGTATCATTAATCGAAAAGAAATCCCTATATCTTACTGTGATGCCGCCGCCCCACCCTAAGGTTATCACATTAACCAAGACCGAAAGATAATATGTTCTGTTGATAATTATTGTTTTCTTTTGATTTTAGACTGCTGTGACTGGAGTTTTACGTCTTAAGCTCTCCCTTGTTCCCAACTTTCCGTCCCAATCACTTCTTCTTCCTAAACTTTCTAACAAAATAAACAACAAAAATGCCAATAATCAAAAGACCTACAACAATTCCAAATACTGTTAACCGAATCCTGTTATCTTCTGAAATAGCCAAGCCAGTAAGCCCGCCTTCAGACGGCAAAAAGATTTCTTTTTCTGTTGCAATTTTAGACAAGCCGTCGCTTAATTTCATTTTAAAGACAAACTCGCCAAATGAATCTTTCGGCAAGTCAAATTCCACAAACTTTTCAGTTGAATCTTTTGCTCCAAGACTAACCGCTTCCTCTCCGATATAACGCGAAACTCCGTCAAAATCAACCAACGCATATTCTAAAACAATTTCATGGCTCTCCCCTCCGTATTCCTTTAGGTTATACAAAACCTTTAATTTATTTCCAATTTTCTCATAATCTAAAATCTCTATATCAAATATATTCCGATAAGCAACAATATCAAAAACCGTTTCAGCTCGCCCTTCATCACATTGCAGACGTGCAGTTGTCCCGTATCTCCCAGGTTCAACTTCCTCAGGAACAGTAATAACAACATCAAAAGAAAACTTTTCTCCTGGACTTAATCCCTTAGCTTGGCTGCTTTGTAACCAATCTTTAGAAAGACCTTCAAATAACAACTTGCAATTGTTAAGAAATATCTTTTCCTTGTTTGTGGCTGTTAAATCTGCTTTTGTGCCGGTTCCCCTCTTCAAAATTATTTGCCCCACATCAAGAAATTCAACTTTGATTTCACTTGATTCATTATAATCTTTAGGGACAGAACTGCTGCTTCCTCCACCACCAGAAGGAGGATTAACCACCGGCGGCGTTGTCGAAGTATCTACACTAAAGCTGGAATTTGTATCATTAACGTTCCCAGCCGAATCATTAACAAAAAAATTCAAAACAAAACTTGCATCAGCGCTAACAGCAAAACTCCCGCTTCCTAAACTGCAATTAATAGAAGTGTTAGCAACTTCAACACTTGCTCCTTGATACACATTATAAACACAGCTAACAGGGCTATTATCGCTGACAGCAAACGTCAAAGGAATTCCAGTCCGCGAAGTTTTTGTCCCGCTCGGCTGCGTCAACGTCACATCAGGATTAACAGTGTCAACGTAAAATGTTTTATTCCCGCTAGTTGCTTCATTCCCTGAACTATCGTTGCATTTTATATTCCACAAGTAACCTCCGTCTCTTAAAATTAATGAAAAAGTATTTTCACTTCCGCTTGTTGGAGAAGCGTCAGTCTGATTAAACTCAAAAGTTCCAGTAAAGTTCCCCCACAATTCACAAGAATCCAAGTCAATATCAGTCGGAGTATATCTAAACATCACATCTTCAGAAGAAAGATAAACATCAATCGGCGAAGTCAAAGTTATCGTCGGCGCGCCAACATCAACACTAAAAGAAGCGCTATCACTCGCTTCTTCTCCATCCGTGTCATTTGCATAAATCGCTAAAGTAATACTTCCCTCAGAAACATCAAAAGTTGTGTTAGCACAGTCTGCCAAACTAACGTTATTTTCACCAGAATCTAAAGTGTACCAACACGAATCTAAATTTCCATCACTATCGCTAACAGAATATTCTAAATCCAAAGATTCATTTGTTCCATAAGTCGCTCCATCCTGCGGTTCAACCAAAGTCAAAATAGGCGCGCTATTCGTAACCGTAAAACCAACACTATCTGTTCCTTCCCCTCCTTGCGTATCATTTACAAATAAATTTAAAGTAAAACTTCCCACATCTAAACCACTTAAAGTTGAATTCGCACAACTCGCCAAGCTTGTATTTTCCCCGCTATTAAGATTATACCAGCAAGAATCTAAATTTCCGTCTGCATCACTAACAGAATAATTTAAAGAAATAGTCTGACTAATTCCATAACTTGAACCATCAGAAGGAGAAACAATGCTAACAGTCGGAGCGCTATTTGATAAGTCATAATCAACAGTAACGCTTTCCAAACTCGGAGTTTCAGAAGAATCAGGACTTGTAAATTCTACCTTGTATTGAAAATACTGCCCTCCTAAATTCAAATCAGTCAAATCCGCGCTGGAAAAACTCGCATCACTGCAATCACTTAATGAACAGTTCCGAACTTGGAATGTTAAATTTGTCGTCCGACTAAAATCAGTCAAGCCTTTTGGATTGTTTGAAGCCCCGCCATTCAAATCCCCCTGCTCAAACCAACTCACACCTAAATCTGTTGACTTATGAATCCTACCAGACCCGTCAGCAATAAAGAAATTATCGCTGTCGTCAATAAACATTCTCACACCATCATTAGAATAAGACGTAAAACTGTCGTTAATAACATCCCAGCTAACTCCGTCGTCAGTCGACTTGTAAACATCCTTATTCAATAAAATATACAAATTCCCAGAACCATCAACTTTCAGGTCATCTGTTCCAGCACCGCCCCCATAACCTGAACTCTGTTCAGTCCAATCAACACCATTATTCGTCGATTTCCAAACAATTCCTCCACCATCAACGATAAAAATATCTCCGCCAGAATCTATTCCAATTCCTTTCGCATTATTACTCGCGCCTCCGTTAAAGTCACCTTGCAAACTCCACGTCGCACCTTGATCAGAAGACATGTAAACATCTCCAGAAGCATCAACAACAAACAAATTTTCTCCAGCGCCAACATCACCAACCAATAACCCGCTGTCTGCAAAACTATCATTAATTACACTCCATGAAACACCTTCACCAGATTTCCAAACCTCTTTATTTGAATTAGAAATAATATACAAATAATCAGAATCAGAAAACATATACTCCGTATCACTCGTTCTCCCGTAATCTTCTTTCTTCAATACCCAATTAACAGCCAAATCAGGAGAAGAATAAACATCACCTCCACCATCAACTCCAAACAAAAATTCAACATTTGGTTCACTTCCAGCCCAACTTAAATTATTCCAAACCGCATCAGCAGTAGCGTCAAAAACCTTGCTCAAATAAACCCCGCTTAAATTTTCTCCATCCAAAACAACTGCGCTCCCATTGAAGCTCGTATTAGAATAAGTCCCTTCGTCAAATCCCGGCTCATCACCAGTTTCAAAAATAACCATTCCTGTCAGAGAAAACCCTTTAAAAAAACCCACTGCCAAAATGCCAACAACAACAACAGCTAAGGCAATAAAAACACCCCAATATTTTAAACGCATACGCAGATTAAACTTTTTGCATTTATAAATTTTTAGCATCGCCCAAATTTCGCCCCTTAAATTTTCATCAACTCAAAGTAATAAACAAGACTTAAAATTAGAATAAAATAATCATTATCAAATTAATTTGAAAAACAAAACTATCACCAAAAAAACAAACTTTTAAATAATCAAACCCTATGCCTTTTCCATGGTAAATCAAGAAGAACTATTTGGCAAATTAGTTTATTTAAGAGCTAATTATGACCACGGTTTAAAGATAGATAAAAAATGTTCAACACAAACCCAAGACCAACGAAACTGGTTGTTCATGGTTGGACTGGCAATAGAAGCTGGCGTTAGAGACAAAATTTTACCAGCTGATTTGGGAAGAGGATACGAAACAGTTTGTCAAAACTTTGACAATCCAGAAATGCCTGAAAGTGTTGCAATAATGGAAGGAATAACAATAACAGAAAATCTTTTAGAACAAGCAATCAAACAAATTCAACCAGTTCCTGC
>JAHISS010000018.1 GCA_018817905.1 Nanobdellota archaeon | reverse complement strand
GTTTTAAGAGAGTTTTTGGAATTGTAACAAAATTAAAATTGAATGCAAAGTTTGTGCAGGTTTGTGCGCGAATAATTTTACACAATCACAAACGATTGAGTTATTTTAATCTGATTGAGAATTAGTTTATACGCAAAGCCTTAAGTCCAAGAGATATGGTAAAAAAATTAAACCTCGGTTGTGGATTAGACTACAAAAAAAGGAGTATTGGTATTATTAAAATTCTCAAATAAGTTATTAATGGGCTAAAAAATCTCTTATTGATGGAAGCTGAAATACTTTATAATTCATTTTTTCTAAAATTTCTATTATATCATCTAATTTCTCATCATCCGCACATTCGAAAATTATTTTTGGATGAAACTTGTCTAACGTCTTTAATGCACCTCTTATAACTTCTAATTCTGAACCTTCAACATCAATTTTAATGAATTTTATATCATTGATATTGTTTTTTTTAACTAATGTGTCTAACTTAAAAGCAGGGACTAAAATTTCTTTCTTGTGGTGGCTTTCTTTATAAAATGAGTGTAAGCCCCCCCCGTCTTTTCTACAAAAAACGGCATTTTCTTGTCCGCTGAAAAACATCCGACGTTTAATGGCAAGATATTCTCTAAATTATTTAATCTAATATTTTCTAAAAGAAAATTAAAAGTTGTTGGATCTGCTTCTATCGATATAACATTTCCATTTTTATCTAATTCTCTTCCCAATTCTATTGAATAGATACCTATATTTGCCCCTATATCTATGAAGGTTCCCTTGCTTAACTTGAAATAATTTTTTATTTTATACTCGTTAAATGAACTTGCAGTATGAACTGTTACATGATTTTTTCCACAAAAAAATACCCCTCTTTCGTTTTTTATAGATATACTCCACAAAAAGTCTCTATACGCTGAATAACTAAATAAAAATTTAAAAGTATTGGGGAGAAATAAAAGTATTCCTATCTTGTCCTTTATGTTTCTTCCTTCAGTTAATAACTTCAGATAGTGTTTTGTATATCTAAATACCTTTTTTATTTTTAATTCTTTCTGTGAAATATTTTTTTGTGCCAAAAATGACTTTTTTATTGTTTGTTTTCCTCTTGAAATTCTTTTTAACTTAATTTCCATCGTTATAACAAAAGTAACTTATTTAAAAGCTTATATGTTCAAAATTTCTGTTTTTTCTTTTTTATTACTTTCATAATCATTAAATCATTTTTTTATCCAATCCTCTTCTTTATAATCCCTCTTTAAAGTAAACCAATATTGCTTCTGTAGAATGGATATATTTAAAATTTCTGGTAATATAAGATATTTTGTATTAAAAATGGCTAATAAAAAATTAAACCTCGGTTGTGGATTAGACTATAAAAAAGGGTGGGTAAATGTGGATGTTATTGATGTAAAAGCAGATATGAAATTTGATTTGAATAATTTCCCATATCCTTTTAAAAAAGATACGTTTGATGAAATCTTGTTGAGGATGATTTTGGAGCATTTAGAAGAACCAATTGAAGTATTAAAAGAAGTTATACGAATTTCCAAAAATAATGCGAAGTTAATTATAATTGTTCCGCATGCAAATTCATATGCAAATTTGACAGACATTCAGCATAAAACTAATTTTACGGAGGATTCTTTCGATATTTACTTACTAAATGAATACGGATTAAACTCCCTTTTTCTAGGAAAAAAAGAATTTATTTTTCATCATCAATGGAAAAAGTATATGCCTTTCAAGAGTTATCTTAAAATCTTTTTGAATGGCCTCTATGACGATTTATGTTTTGAATTCAGGGTTAGAAAGTGAATGAAACTGATTGCATGAAAATTTTAATGGTTCTAAAAAATCTGCAGTTTTCAAGTGTCGTTCAATCACTATAACTCTTTTTTTGTTTTGAACCAAAATTAAGAGGCTGTACAATATGCCTCTTTTGCATTTTTTAATTTTGACCAATTATTTTTATCTACGGTTGACGCAAATAGATTTTTCAAAATAAAAATGTCTTGGTTTATTAAAGACAGGACAACCAGATGAAACGTAAAAAAAAGGAACAACGGGCTTTTTTGATAGAGGAAATGAGAAATTTTGATTAAAAAACTGAGATAGAACGCTTTTTCTAATTTTTCTTTTTCAAAACCATTTAGGCACTCACGAGCCCCCTTGGGTAATTTTCCTATCCTCACTAAAGGTATGTCAATAAATGCTGTGTTTTCTTTATTTACGAAATCTATTTCCTTACCTTCAAAAATCTTTTTGAATTTTTGGAAATTTTCCAAAAAATATTTTTTAGATACCAGAAATTGATTAATGTTTAAAAGTTTGTTAAATTCTTTTTTCTTTAGGTTCTCAATTGCCCTCCGACTTGTTTTAAAAACCAAATAATCTCCAAGATATTTAGAATAAATTGAATAATCACAACAACTAATTTCTTTTTTCGTTTTTTCTAAAGAGTAGGCTTGTAGATACACCCTATGTTCCATGTTATGCTGTTTCCCTTGAGAAAAATAAACGTAAGACACTTTCTTAAGATCTTCTTCAATTTTTTTTCTGTCATTTATAAAAATTTCTTTTGTAATTTTTGCAACTTTTTTATTTATTTTAGGAAGATTTTTTCTAGAGAATGTTGACTCTTCCATCAATATTTTTTGAAAAACTTTGTTTATCTGTGCAGAGAAACTATATTCTTCAATGGTTTTCCTATACGCTTTTTCTGCAATTTCCTCTCTTTCTTTTTCATGAGAAAGGTAATATTTTATCTTGTTTGTTAAATCTTCTTTATCCTTAAACATAACAATCTCTTCATTTTCCTTGAAATATTTTAAATATCCTGGAAAGTAGTCTATCAATTGAAAAGATTTGGTGGCCGCACACTCAAGAACTCTTGCTTTAAAATGTGGTTCGCCAACGTCATTCTTCGAGAAGCTAATATTTATCTTACTTTGATTTACAATCTTTGCAAATTCTTCGCCATTCGGAATCCCTTTGTACACCTTTTTGAACTCTGGGTAATTAATCCAGCCATGCCCCCAAAGACCAACGTTTACTTTTTTATCTATTAAATATTTCATTACTGGAATTCTAGGTGCGAGGGACGAACCAATAAAAGACACATCATATTTTTTTTTAAGATTGAGAGGTTTAAAGTTTATAATAGCTGCATTGTAAAATGGCATTGTGTTTTTGAGACCATCTTTTTTGTAATCGTGAATATAATCGGTTTGAGCAACTAGATAATAGTCTACAAACAACGCATAGTACCTTGAAGAGAGTTCGAAAGCAAAATCATCATCTCCAGAGTATACGATGGTTTTTGTTAAAGGAGATATCTTGTTAATCTTTTCGATTAATCCAATGCCAAAATCTCCACAGTCTGGTAGCAATAAGACATAGTCTGGTTTTTGCTTTCCTACAATCTCAAAAAATTTCTTTTTCATTGCTTCTTGTCCCAACTCGAAAGTTTTTTTTCTTGGGTCAAATAAAATTACCTCTTTAAATAGCTTATTAAATCCCACACTCCAACTTTTGAAAAATTCCCAGTTGTTATTTTCACACATCCATGTTGCAAATAAAAGAGTTTTTTCTTTCAATATTTGTTCAGTATTTTTAATAGTAAATTTTTTCATTTTCCTATATTCCTTAAATACCATTCGACTGTGCTTTTTAATCCTTCGTCAAAACCCGTTTTAGCCTGGAAATCGAATTCTTCTCGAGCTTTGGAGCCGTTCATGCATCTTCTTAATTGTCCTTCGGGCTTTGCAACATTCCAAATTATTATTCCTCTATAGTCCATTAAACGAGAAATTTTATTGTATAAATCTTTCATAGTTATTTCCATTCCAGAACTAAGGTTAACTGGCTCGGACCCATTATAAGTTTTCAAAGCGGCGATTATTCCTCTTGCTGCGTCTTTTATGTATAAAAATTCTCTGGAAGCGTTTCCAGAACCCCATGCTTCTATTCTGTCCATTCCATTTCTTATTGCTGTATCTATTCTCATTATTGCCGAAGGTATAACATGTGACTTCTCAGGATCTAAGCTGTCTCCAGGCCCATATATATTTGCAGGAATAATATAAATTGCATTAAATCCGTATTGCTGCCTATAAGCTTGTGCTTGCACTGCTAAAATTCTGGTTGCTAAACCAAATGGCGCAAGCGTTTTTTCAGGAAGACCATCCCAGAAATCTTTCTCTTCCAGAGGTATTGGAGCACTTGCCGGATAGGCTATAGCACTACCAACAGCAACAAATTTTTTTACATTGTTTAATCTTGCTTGTTCCATCATATAAGTCCCCATAAGAAGAGTGTCTAAATAAAGTTCAGCAGGATGCTCTTTGTTATGGCCAATTCCAGCAGCAGTTGTTGCCAGATGTATTACAATATCTGCATTAAAATCTCTAAAGAGTTTCTCGACACTTTTAAGTTTCCTTAAATCATAAGTTTTACTTCTTGGAACGGATATATTCTCTTCTAGGACTTTTTCTTTTTCAATTAGTTGTTGAATTATATGTCTTCCTAAGAAACCTGCCCCGCCAGTAACGATAATTTTTTTGTTTTTTAAATTCATTTTATTGAATGTGTTTATGAATATTTAGTCTTTCACTGTTTAAAGGTTTGCTATTTTCAGTGTATTCTTCCATGATTTATTCTGATTAGTCCACTTTATAAGAATTGTGTTTAGACAAAAATCTCAATTACAGAGTGTAACTTGCGAACAATAATGTTTATATACGAGAGTTTTCGAACATAATCATGGCTGAAAAAAGAGTTGCATTTATTACGGGAATAGGCGGCCAGGATGGTTCATACCTTGCAGAATTCCTTCTTAAACAAGGGTATCAAGTTAGAGGTATGATACGGAGAGCCAGCTCTCCAAATACTGAAAGAATTCTTCCGCTAATAGAACAGTACTGGGAATCGAAAAACCCTGATGTTAAATCCTTAGATTCCCCATTCTTTTCTCAGTATGGTGATTTGACTGATGCTTCAAGCGTTCGCAGTCTCTTAGAAGAATTCCACCCTGATGAAATTTATAATCTTGGAGCGCAAAGTCATGTTGCGGTCAGCTTCCAAAATCCTTTGTCAACATTAGACATCAATTTAATGGGCACTATGAGAATTCTGGACGCTATTAGAGACATGAAACTTCCATGTAGATTTTATCAAGCTTCATCTTCAGAAATGTTTGGAACTTCGCAGCCACCACAAAATGAAAACACGCCTTTTAGACCTCAAAGTCCTTATGGAGTAGCTAAAGTTGCTGCTTTCAATGCTGTCCGTATGTACAGAGATGCTTATGGGATTTTTGCCTCAAACGGAATTCTATTTAATCATGAATCTCCAAGAAGAGGAATTAATTTTGTAACAAGAAAGATAACAATGGGCTTGGCAAAAATTCTGGTTGGCAAAGATAGAAATATTGTTTTAGGAAATTTAGACGCAAAGAGAGACTGGGGGTTTTCAGGAGAATACGTTGAGGGTATGTGGAGAATTTTGCAACATGAGAAGCCAGATGATTTTGTTATTGCTACAGGAGAAACACATACTGTAAGAGATTTTATGCGAGAGTCTTTTGCTCTTGTAGGCTTAAATTATGAAAATTTTTTAGTCTCGAGCGACAGATACAAAAGACCAGCAGACGTTCCAGCGCTGTTAGGAGATTCAACAAAAGCAAGAAAAATTTTAGGATGGAATCCTCAAGTTAAATTCAAAGAAATAACAAAAATGATGATTGTAGCAGATTTAAAAGATAAATTTGAAAAAACAGGTAATGTTCCAATTGAACGGGGTGTCATGAGAGACGATGATTATTATCTTGGGATAGGGAGAGACTTAGCTTCTAAATTGAGAAAATCTTAAGAATTTAGTGTGATTCTTGATGATTGACAGAGAACGATGAAAATCCTCAAGCTATAAATTTTTAATTTTATCAAGAACTCTTGGAGACTATAGACTCGCTAACTCTAAATGTATCCGACTCATAATCTTTGCCACCTCTTTTTCCTTCACTAAAGACAATAAACTGCGCGTCTTCAGGAAATCGGAGAGCATGAATTTCGTCGGGTGGAGTTGTTAATATGTCTCCAACTTTTAACAAAACACATTTTGCTGGTTTGTCTGAGCCAAGTGGTTTGTGCCAATATTCCATTGAACCTTTAGTCATAAGTACATGCTGAATAGATTTTTTATGATAGTGATCTCCTCTTTTGGCTCCTTTTTTTGAATCAATAACTGCAACATGCTCAATGTTATGTTTGAAAAATACGTCTACGATTCTCCCTCGCTCATCTTCATGAAGTTCAAGGGGAGATTGAACATTTTCCCAAATATTTTTTTTTTCCATAGTTCCCTGTCGTATTACGAGTTAATAAATATTTTTATCAAAAAGTTTATTCCGGAACAAGAAACCGTATGCGCGGATTAATCTCGTACAACTTTCTTTTTAGTTGGGTGGCGATATTCCAAGAAAGAATTAGCGCATAGACCTCCGGGTATCTTGAAAATATCTCATCGCCAACGATTGGTATTCTTGTGAGCGGAGTATATTTACCTTGTTTGTGTGAAGAAGCATCTGTTACAAGGTCTATTACGTTATGACCCAAATTGTAAAAATTTAGGAGGGTATTACCTTTTGCAGCAGCGCCCACAGCGATTATGGGAACACCACTATTTTTCGCTTCGTAAAATTTAGTTAGAAATCTATTTCTTTGGGATGTTATTCTTTGCAGAAATTTCTTATACTCCCCTGGTTCAAAAAGCCTTGCCTCGTTTTCTTTGCTTACCAAATCTTCAAGGTCAGAACATCTGTCTTCTTCATTTTGTGCATAGACTCGAAGAGAGCCACCATGATAATCAACTGTTTCAACAAACTTAGGAAACATTCCGGCCAGTTTTAGTATTCCTGCAGAAGAACGTGCTGTGAAATAAGTTACGTGCTCGTGATAAATTTGGTCAAATTTGCCTGTTTTAAATCCTTCATACCAATAAGGTAATTCATAAACAAATGCGCCTTGTGGTGCAAGCAGGTGGCGAACGGCTACTGCAAAAGAAAGAGGTTCATTAGAATGGTTGAAAACATTATTGGCAACTATAAGATCTGCTTGACCATGCTCCCGCAGGATATTACTCGCAATATCAAGATTAAATACTCCTTGAACTGTTTTAATATTTCGCTCTGCTGCGAGTCGCATCATACTCCCAGAAGGGTCGACACCGAGAACACGTGCCCCATTGACTGCGAATTGCTGTGCAAGAAAACCGTCATTAGAACCTATCTCTACGACAAAAGCATCTTTCTTCAGTTCGACTTTGCGTGAGACATCACTAGCAAACTGTATCCAGTGATTACGCGAAAATCCTGAATTTGAGGATGTATACGAATAATCGACGCTACAATATCTATCTTCAGCAGGCGTAACACAACGCAATTGAATGCCACCACAATCCGCGCATAAGTCCATAATAAGGGGGTATATCACATCTGGGTGGGATAATTCGCTTTGCGGAATGAAAGTATCAGCAAAAGGATGCATTCCTAAATCTATTACTTCATTTAGTTTTTTTGAATCGCAAATAAGGCAGGAATCCCGGATCATTATATCGCCTCTTGATCTTTATCTTTCCCAAGATAGGGGCCATTTTTTACTTCAAGTAACTTTGATTCTTCTAAAGCTTTAACGCTATGTCCTCCCCTGTAAGTAACGTAACAATCGCCTCCCTTTAGAACTTCTCTTTTGATAGGTAAACCGTTTATATCGTAGAAGTCTACTTCGATAGTTCCAGAAATAACAACGACCATTTCTTGAGTGGACTCAATAAGTCGTGACATTTTCATATGTCTGTGTGCCTGAACAGATTCTCCTTGAGTAAGTCTTATTGCTGCAGCTTGTAAAGGCTCTCCTTCAGAAGCAAAATCCTCTCTTCTTTGAGTTATATCCCTCCCTCTTTGAATTACATGAACTAACTCCCCCAAGTTAGTACGAGAATAAATTGGTTCCATTGAAAAATGCCGGTAGAGGAGTATAAATATTTTATTATAGTTGATTTTCTTTGTAGAATCCTAACATTTTTGTATCAAGAGAGAAAATTAAAAATTGCTCTTGCATGCATCCTATCCATGTTATAAATTCTATGACTTATGACGAACATATTTTTTTATGGTGATTATAGCATTTCAGCACCAAAAACTAACGTGAAATTATCTTTCTTTTAATTGTTCTTAGTATCATGACATCATTCTTATCTAAAGAACCTGTTAGAAACATTGAAAAAACATAGAGCAGAATAAAAAGAAAACTGCAAGATACCAAGCTGATTAAACTGGCGGTTAAATTTGCCCTAAGATAGAGTGCTAAAATTGTTGGAATTATGGATGCTAACAAAACTCTGAACATTTTTCTTCTTAATGGGATAATATCTAAGTAACGCTTTGTTTCAAAAAATAGAATTAGGGTTAATAAAATCCATGAAATTGCTGTTGCCAATGCTGCGCCAGTTATAGAATATTTGGGGACTAAAACGACATTTAGAAAAATGTTAACAGAGGAGGATATAATTAAATTTGCTAAAAACAACCTAGATTTTCCAATCATGAAAAGGAGGCTGTTAAAAATGTATACTGGGCTTGATAGAATACCTCCAATTGAGAGAATTCTTAAAGCGTTTGTTGCTATGAGATAATCTTTCCCGAATAAAATGTTTATGATTGTGCCTGGAAAGATGAACATGAGAATAAAAAGTGGCAAATTCAATATAAAAATCCACTTTACAACCTGTTTGCTTATCTCTTTTATGATCTCACGGTTTCTCTTTGAAAATTCTCTCGTGATTAGCGGCGCAAAAAGCTGTGTGAATAAGGAAGGAACTAACATTAATAACATTACTATAGGTATTGCTGCGTTGTAGTATCCTACTGATTTTGCATTCTCAAAAAAACCGATTACAAAGGAATCTGCCCAGTAAAATATGGTTCCAATTATTCCAGCAAACATAATTGGCCAAGAGTAAGAAATTAACATTCTCTTGATAAATTTTTTCGTCTCTTTTTTGAGATGCTCCTTTTTGAATATCTTTGGGAGTTTATGCTTACAGAAGAAAAAAGCTAAAGACAGGGTTACAATAACACTTAAGAGATGAGAGAAGATAACTGAGTTTACTTTCATTCCAAGGAAGATTAAGAAGATTAAAAAGAGAACATTAATTGCTGGCTGTAAAATGTTCGAGATGAAAGAGTGCCCGGAGATTTTTTCGAAAGATCTTATAATTGATAAAAAGATGCCCAAAAAGATGGAAAATGGAATTGATAAGCTAAAGATTTTTAAGAAAATTATCAGACCTTCATTATGAAATATTTTTATTGAGATGGTATCTGCCAATAGAAATAAGAGTAACCCTCCTAAAAGAGATGAGAAGAATAAAAATTTTACTGAAAATTTGAAAACATATCTTATTTTATTAATCTCTTTTTTTCCACGAAAAAGAGGAATAAACCTCAATAGTCCTTCGCCGAGACCGAAAAAAATTAATGATGTGAAAATTCCAGTGACCATAAATGCCAATGTAAATAAGCCGTAAATTTCTGGTCCAAAATGTCTTGCTATTATTACTCTATAAATGTAAGTGAATATTTTTGATAAGATAACTCCAATTAAGACTATGGTGGAAGATTTCGCGAGAAGTTTTAAAGATTTCTCAACCTTTTCATTATTCTTTTTCATAGTAGTTAAACAGACCTCTGCTTTTTATTTGTTGCTGTGGGCTTTTTATAAAAAATTCTTGATTTCTCCTGGAAACTTGTTTTACCTTGAAATCATAGGAATTGTATGAGTCCAATATAAAAAAATAGCAAAGACAGAGAAAGTTTTATTGGGAAGATTATAAAGAATGTGTGTTCGCATTAATATTTACGCTTTTTTGACATACCACTTATCTTGAGAATTATTAGTTTAAAGAAATATTAGGCGGGGTGTGAAGGGCCTAATTGTGTAAGTGTTTTTGGTTTCATAAACACCTCCCGAGTAATCTTTAGTAGAACTACCGGAGAGAGCATTGCTGTAATTACTGCTATCCATAACGCTGTCTTTCCAATGCGATTAAGAGATATTTGAAAGATTCCGCTAGGAGTGTATTTATCATACCAGTCATCTTTTGCCCACCCCACTGGATAATAAAACCAGTCATGAGTCTGATAAATAACTGAATAAATTTGTGGATTTGTGTCAATTCTAATTTTATAAACTTTAAAGTATGGCTCGCCCGGAAATTCTTCTCCTCCGCCGTAAATTATTTTTTCTTGAACACTATTATTTCCCATAAACTCTACAAGTTGTTCTACACTTTGATTAAACTCTGGTTGATTACTAATTGTCCCCCATCCACAATCATCTGGGACACATTCTATAAAGTAAAGATCTGCTTGAGTAGTTTTTGGCAACCCCTGATTTATCTTTAATAACTCTTGAAAATGAGAAGATTCCAAATAAGCTTTATCATTAAGCATCCAAGCAATTCTCCCTCGATAAATCCTTGCATCAGCTATAATTATATCGTTTTCATTGAAGTTTGAAATTGCATAATCTCTTAACTTGAAAACCGCTGATTTGCTTGTGAGATTTGGCATTAATAAATAAATATTGATTATAAATACTAAAGCGAGAAAGGTAAAGATTAAAACTTTTTGATTTTTTTCTTTTTTGAAAATTTTTGACATAGAATGTATAAAGACTGCTGCCGATAAAGACAGTAACGGAACAAAAGAGGCGAAATGTGTTGCTAAATAAGCTGTGCCAGCTATGAATATAAATGGAATTGCGTGTAAGAGGACGATTGCTTTGCCCTTTTTGTACTCTTTTTTAAAGAGTATTAAAAAAAATCCTCCCAAAGCCAATAGTGATATTGCTGGGTCATATAACGAAAAAGCATCAAAGGCCGAAGACAGCCCAACTGAAAAAAGTACATCGATTGAAAATGTTTGGTCATAACCAGCTAACCCTGCAAATACCTCTCTATTTATATTGAAAAATCGAGAGAACTGGATGTCTGTTATTCCTTTTTGTTTGTATAGTATGATGTTATATGCGAAAACAGGCATCATTAAAAATAGGAATAAAATGATTGACAAAACAATCCTTTTGTAATTTTTATTCAGAAATTTTTTCCTTTCTCCAACAGGCTCTTTTTTTATAAAATAGAAAAAGTATATGATTAATGGAAAAGCAAATGGAATAGCAATTGGTTTGATTAGAACTGCTACAGCCATAAACAGAACAGAAAGATAAGATATTTTCTTTTTCTCTTCCAACCCTTTAATGAATAAATAAATAGAGAATAACACAAAAAATATCATTGCCTCATCCATTTCCATTAGGGCATACCTTATAAAATACGCGGAGACTGAAAACAAAAATGCGGCGATTAAAGCAATTTTCTCATTAAAAATTCTTTTTCCTAAAAGGTAAACCAGCAGGATAGTTAAAGTTCCGAAAAAGATAGATAGAAATCTTCCCCCGATAGAAGTTACCCCAAAAATCTTATATGAAATATCTGTGAGATAAAACCAAACCTGGGCTTGATTTTGATTATTTATTACTCCGGAGCTTATTATATCAATGGCGTGGGTCCCAAAAACCACCTCATCCGCTACTGGGCCAACATTATTTGCCACAATCCCTCTTAGAATTGCGCCCATAATCATGATTAACAGCAGATATTTTGCGTTATTTTTGGAGAAGATGAAGTCAACACTTTTATTTAAAATACGATTGCCCACTGTTTCATTACTCATTTGTTATTATTATTAAAAAAGTATAAAAATATATCTATTGGGGATTTTGTAACAGTCGCGCTTTGGGTCTGTGACATACCAATAGAAAAGTGTCTGCTTTGTTTCTGTCTATGTCTTTTTCTCTTTTAATAAAGCTGTTTAAAAGCAAGTCAGAATAACTTATGTTATTCAATTTCATGGTTGAAGCCAACCCAATTTTATTTATCCCGTCAAATAAATTTTTTGGAAGGAAGTCTCTTAATAACCTGTAAGGAGGGTTTAATAATTTTCCACTCGCTTTTTTAATCCCTGAAATAAAAAGTTTATTGAATGGCTGGCTTTTTATGAGGTCTATCTTTAAATTCTTTCCAAACACCCCCAGTCCTAAATCGTTAAATTCAACGAAAGTATATTCATGTTCGTGCGCTGGGTTTAACCTATATTTTTTGTCATCCTTTGGATTTTGGGCATAAAAATCTTGTCCTTGTTTTCTGTTTGGAGTTCCTACAAAAGCATATCCTCCTTCTTTTAAGAGTCTATAGATTTCTTCCATGAATTTTTTGCCCTCTTTTTTTGTCAGATGCTCTATCACATGGGAAGAGATAACGAAATTAAATGAAGAGTCTGGGAGATGTGTTCCTTGTGCCTTGACTTGATTAAATATTGTTCCTGTTTTGCTGTAAAATTTTTTTCCGTGCTCTATGCTCTCTTTGCAGTAGTCAACGCCATGGACTTCTAATTTAGGAAAATTAACCTTAATGTAACTTACGCCTCTTCCTGTACCACAACCAAGTTCGATGAGTTTCATTCCTTTTTTTATTTTAATCCTATTTAGATATCTAATTAGTGATAAATAAACTGGCATAGTTGATCCGTAGTGTGTAAATGGGAATCTTGTTTCAGAGCCAGCCCCCTCTTTTGCAATCTTATTCCATTGTCTCCAGTCATTGAATTTGTGCCATTTAAATGAAGGGGGTAGATTTTTCTCAGTCCATTTAAGATATTCTTCTGCTTCTTTTTTTAGTTGAGAATATTCAATTGATATCATTTGTATAGAGACATTGCGAATAGTATTGCACTTAACATGTTCCTGATTGATTACCACCCCATTAATTTATAAAATTAATGGTAGTAAAGCAGAACCATGGATGCTTAATTAGGGTATCGGAATATCTAATCCCTTTATCTACAAAAAATATATAAGCTGCTGAAAAACTCTGTAATTGATGAAAAAGGATGAAGAGATTTTAATTATTGGGGGTGGCCCTGCTGGAATGGCTTGTTCTATGGAACTATTGAAAGCAGGCAAAAAGTCTACAACTATTGAGAAAGAGGATTGCGTTGGGGGTCTTGCTAAAACATTTGTCTTTAAAGAAGGAAAAAATGTTTTTAGAACAGACATTGGCCCACACCGATTTTTTTCAAAAAATCCTTATCTCTATTCATTTATAGAAGAGCTTTTACATGAAAAGTGGTTAGAAGTTCCACGTCTTACAAGGCAGTACATAGACGGTAAATTTTACGATTATCCTATTAATGCATCTCAGGCTTTTAAAAATCTTGGAATCTTAAAGTCTATGAATATTGGACTGGATTATATCTTTGCATTTATTGATTATAAAATACTTGGTAAAAAGATTGTTAGCTTTGAAGATTATGTCATAGCAAATTTTGGAAGATCTCTTTCTGAGATGAATATGATAAATTACACAGAAAAAATATGGGGAATGCCTTGTAAATATATTCATCCTGATTGGGCAAAACAAAGAATTAAAGGATTGAATCTAATTAGTGCAACTAAAAGTGTAATATTTAAGAAAAAAGGGAAGAATAATATTAAAACTCTTGTTGACCAGTTTTATTACCCCCAATATGGAACTGGTTTGATTTATGATACTATTGCTAAAAAACTTGGTGAAGGTGGAAGCAAGGTGATTACTAAAAGTTTTCCTAAGAAAATAAAGCATAAAAATTCTAAGATTGTTGAAGTAGAATTGAATTTCAAAGGAAAAAAGAAAACTATAAATCCTAAATTTTTAGTTGAATCTGTCCCAATAACCGAATTTCTTGGATTCCTCTTTCCTAAACCACCTAAAATAGTTTTGCAGGCTGCAAAAAATCTTAAGTGGAGGTCTCAGGTTTATTTATTTCTAACAATTGATAAGCAAAGTGTGATGAAAGATAACTGGGTTTATTTCCCAGATAAGCACATACCTTTTGGGAGGATTGCCGAGATGAAAAACTTTAGCAAGGATATGGCGCCCCAAGATAAAACTTCTTTATTTGTGGAGTATTTTGTTTTTGAAAACGATAAAACCTGGAACATGTCGAAAGAAGAAGTTTTCGAGATGACAATTAAAGAACTTGAAAAATTGGGTTTTGTTAAAAGAACAGAAGTAAGAAAATATTATCTTATCAAAAGAAAAAATGTTTATCCAGTGTATGATCTTAAATATCAAGGATACTTGGAAACTATAAAGTCATATTTAGATAGTTTTGAAAATTTGTTTTATGTTGGGAGGCCTGGAAGATTTAAATATAATAATCAAGACCATAGTCTTGAAATGGGGATTCTTGCTGCCAGAAGTATTCTTGAAGGGAAAAAATATGATTTTGAAAAGTCTGGCTCTGAAGCAGAATATTTTGAGAAAGGCCAGATTAAGGTTGGGGAGGATTCCGTCGAAAAAAAGGCATATAATTGGATGGTTCTTGAAGACAGGGGTGATTATAATGGCAGCAGGGGTTCTGGAAAATGAGATGTTTATTTGTTTTCAAGAGTGTTGAATGGATGGGGGTTGAATATCTTTCTTCTGCTTTAAAAAAAGCTGGGCACATCACTGATTTGGCGTTTGAATCTGGACTTGAAGGTACTTTCTATATTAAAACAAAGAAAAGCAATCATAAAAGTATATTCAAAAAAGTGGCAAAGTTTAAACCTGATTTGATTCTTTTTTCTTGTACCACTAATATCTATCCTTGGGTAAGGGAAGTTGCTAGTGGGATAAAAAAACGGTTCAACATACCAATTATTGTTGGAGGAATTCACCCAACAATAATACCTGAGAAAGTTATTGAGGACAAAAATATTGATATGGTGTGTGTTGGGGAGGGTGAAGGAGCAATAGTGGAGCTTGTAAATAAAATGGAATCTGGAAGAGAGTGTTATCATACTCGTAATATCTGGTTCAAAGTTGGAGATAAAATAATTAGGAATAAGGTTAGGCCTTTGATTAGTGACTTAGATAGTTTACCTTTTCCGGATAAAGACTTGTTCTATAAATACGGGTGTTTTACTGACCGAGTTTATATTATGGCTAATCGTGGATGCCCGTATAAGTGCACTTATTGTTTTAATCATCAATTCCAAAAGTTGTACAAAGGAACTAATTCTTGTTATCTTAGAACTAGAAGTATTGGTTCTGTAATAAAAGAGTTGAAGTTATACAAAAAAAAGTATCGTACGAAGAGCGTTCACTTTTATGATGATACTTTTATTCTTAATAAAACGTGGGTTTTAGATCTTTGTAAAAGATATAAAGAAGAAATTAATCTGCCATTTTATTGTTTAGTCAGAGCAAATCTTGTTGATGAAGACATAATCCGAGCTTTGAAAAACGCTGGCTGTACTTGTGTTGGTATGGGGATTGAAAGCGGAAACAGTGAGATAAGAAATAAGGTGCTAAAGAGGAATATGACTAATGATCAGATAATCCGTGCTTCTGAGATTATAAAGAAATACAAAATAAAACTTGTCACATTTAACATTTTCGGATTTCCTGATGAGACTCCTTTGCAAATGTTAGAAACCATGAACATTAATCTTAAGATATGCCCTGATTCGTTATTCACATACACTTTTTATCCTTTTTATGGAACTGACCTTATGGTGGAATCTCTTAAAAAAGGATATATTGACCAGGAAGTTATTGATAGGATAGTAGAAGGCACTGGAAACTATGCCTCTGAATCTTTGTTGAAACACCCACATAAGAATGAAGCATATAATATGAAGGTCATATTGCCTTTGCTGAACAAACTTCCGCGTAGAATGCATGGTCTTTTTTTGAAGGAATGGGTTTTTAAAAAACACTCCGATTCTTTGTTGAACGTCATAAAGGTTCTTTCAATTCCATTTTATTCCAGATGGGAGGCGGGACAGCGGTTTAAAGAACAGTTGTCTATGTTAAGAGTTCATTATTTAAAAAATGTCTCGTAGCTGATTGATATAAAACTTTATTAACCACCTCTTTTCTTATTTTCCATGATAGTTAAAATCCTCGGCGGAATAGACTTTGCAGCAGCGCTTGCCTTTTTGATGTTGATTTTTGGGATGGATGTTTTGCCGCAATATCTTCTTTTTTGTGCAGGGCTTTTATTTTTGAAAGGAATGTTCTTGTTTTTAGGGGATGTTTTGAGCGCGGTTGATATTTTTTCTGCAATTCTTTTGATATTGTCGGTGTCTTTCACTTTGCCTTCGATACTTCTTTGGATTCCTGCTTTTTTGTTGGTTGCTAAGGGCGTTGTTAGTTTTGTTTAGTTTTTCTTTTCCTCGCCCAGTTGAAGAAAAAGAATTCTCTCCTGTGGATTCTTCCCTTGTAGAGCATGTCAATTAAGTCAAGGAGTGAATGGAAAACCATGCCGACAAAAAGATAGAAAAATCCTATCCAGAAGAAACCTAAAACTCCGAGGAGGGCTTGGAATTCTATTGTGTGAAAAAAGTGAAAGTCGCCTTTTCTTTTGATGCCTCTTTTTATTTCTTTTATTTCTTTTAAACGTTCTTTTTCGTAATAATCAAAAGCGTTTTTCAGACTGAATTTTTTTGTTCTAAAAATAGCGATTGCATAATGATCAAAATCGATCAGAAAAGCAGCTGCGAAAATCAGAATCAGATAAAGTATTTTAATCTGCGGGATGAATATCCAAATCAGGGCTACCAAAATTATTCCGGACAGCGCGTGCCATTTAGGATACATTTATAGTTTAACAGAAAGGAGTATTTTAATCTTTGTTCTCTGTGATACTGTCCAATTAACGTCAGATTTATATAGTTTGATAGTTTAACCTCTCTGAAAGGAGGTTAATGCTATGAAAACAAAATGCCAATTTTGTAAGAAATTGTCTGCGGTAAAACAAGGTTATAGAAAAAACAAAGTTGG
>JAHISS010000111.1 GCA_018817905.1 Nanobdellota archaeon | reverse complement strand
TTTAATTGAATATTATTGTGATGGCAGTGACGTGGAAAATATATCTCTATACTGCGCAAAGGGCTGTTCTGATAATGAATGCTGGCATCCGACAATCGGGGAGCAGAAAACGGCTGTTATACTTTATTATTTAGCAAGTGACACTGAACCAGACAAGGAGCCTGATGAGGTGTACTATGAGATTTTGGATGCAGATAACGAGTATTCTTTTAATAACTACATTATAGAGTCTTCATACGGCAAGATGTGGTTGACAGGAGAGGTGACTCCTTGGCTTGCTGTTGGTGGTTTAACTTATCAAACTGTGATTACAGCAGCAGACCAGTACATTAACTATACAGAAGTTGACAGAGTGTTTTTTATTCAACAGAATATGTCTGGAAGTGGTGCTGGACCTAGCGTGATTCAATATTATTCAACTGATGAAGGGCGTTTGGGATTTGTGCTAACATTTCGAGAATATTATCCAGATAAGCCTGATCTATCAAGGCATAGATTTGTTGCGCTCGGAGATTTAGGCGCTGAATTGCTTTGCCATGAGTTCGGACATAGCCTTGGCACGTTGTATGATGAAGGTGTGGCCCATGCCGGTAGATTAAATTGTGGTGATGAAACGTATGCAATTGAAGTTGACGGATTAGGTGATGAGTGCACTACTACATCTTTAGAAGGAACCGACCAGGTCGGTGTAGGATCTGGTCATCATAATTCGATTATCAAAGAAAAGCATGGATGGTTCAATCCGACGAATATAATCGAGGTTACGCAGGATGGAACATACACTCTTTTTCCGTATGAAATGAGCACTGACGAGGTTTTGGTCCTTAAGGTGCCTCGAGTGCAATGTCTTGGAACAGGCGATTTACTCGACCCGTGTGGTGGCAAAACTCAAGGATGGTATTATCTCGAATTCAGAAGAGCAATTGGTCACGACAGAGGCTTATTCATAAATCCTATTTCTGCTCAAGTTCATGATGGTGTGCAAATCCGGATTGATGGTTATTTAAGTGATAGAAGTTCACTCTTGTTATGGCTGGATCGTACCAGCACAACCAAACAAGCGCTTGGGGAAGGCATGACTTTTATTGATCCGCACAGAGGAACAACAATCACAACCATTAGCATTACTGAAGAAGAAGCTGTTGTTCAAATTGACATTGCAGATGAAGGATACTGTGGTGATGGAATCATTAATGATAATGAGGTTTGTGATGGGACAAATCTTAATGGCGAAACATGTATTGCTCAGGGATTTGAAGCTGGAGAACTTGGATGTAGAGAGGACTGTTTAGCATTTGACACCTATCAATGCGCTCAGATTCCCGAGTGCAGGGATGGGGTGGACAATGACCTGGATGGTGTAATTGACTTGGAAGATTCAGGGTGCTCTGATTCAGAAGATGATGATGATGAAACAGATTGTGGGGACGGCTCTTGCGAAGGAGGTGAGCATGAAATTAATTGTCTGGATGACTGTAATATTACAGAGTATAGGACTTTTCTAATACTTAACTATTTGCGCCCAGATTTTGGAGGACTTGAAAAGGGGGATTTAAAATGTAAATTTGATATTGATTCCGGTACATGGAAAGCATGGTTAAGTAATAGCACTACGAGCGCTTTTGATAGACTTCATCATTCTAGTGTTCCTTATGTGTTAGTAGACGGGACTGTTGTTGCGGATAATTGGAATGATTTAATTGACGGCACAATACAACATGGTATTAATATGCTGCCCACAGGACAAACACTTCCATTCTCTACTTACGCGTGGACAGGTACTAATTTTGATGGCTCATCTGCTAATGACAATTGTAATGACTGGACAACTCAGGATGCATCCGTATTAAGAGGCATATCTACTGCTACAGACTCATCGTGGACTTCAGGTCAATTTAGTACATGTGGTCAAGATGGGCGTCTCTATTGCTTTGAACAACCACCAGTCATTGAGGAGTTTTGCGGAGATGGTATCTGTCAGCCTGGAGAGGGGAGAATTAGTTGTCCTTCTGATTGTATGTAGTCTGAATGTGGTAATGGAAGTTACTGAAGGGAGCACTGGAATGGGGGAGGTGGAGGTGGTTATGACAGTACTAACGAAACAAATGACACAGATGCTAATTTGACTTATTACCCGATTTTGGTTAATCAAACAGAATGTGAAGAATCTTGGGAATGCAGCGATTGGAGCTAGTGCATTGATGAGAAAAGAACAAGATTTTGTTCTGATGAGAATTCCTGCGGAACTGAAAACGAAAAGCCAGAGTTGGAGAAAGGATGCGGCACTTTCGCAGGATATAAAAATTATTTTTGATTATTACTGCTGTGATTGGAGTATTAATCTTTGGCGGAGCTATTTTTCGGTTTAGGAGAGTTACACAATTGGTTAACAAGTTGGTTTGATTTTTGTGATGCGTAATACGTTCGCCCACCCCGTTGTATCTGCGTTTCCAATTAAATAGTAGAATCAACGAACTCCGGATAACGCCCCAGTTTAGAAAAGCTTAAAACTCCTCATTTTTATTAGTTTTTATGGAAATGAAACAATGTATGACAAGCAGGTTTGTAAGAGTTGTTTGTCCGAGATGCGGGAACAAGCAAATTGTATTTGGGAAATCGTCTATGAAGGTTAAATGTGTTAGCTGCAACCGGCTTTTGGTTAAGACGCGCGGCGGGAAGATAAGAATTCGAGCGTGGGTTAGGGAGGTGCTGCAATGAGCAACAAATTGGATTTAAAGGAAGATGACGTTGTTTTTTGCACAGTCAAGAAAATAGAGGGCACAACAGTTTTTTTAGAAATTGAAGGGAGCGATAAACCTGGGGCCATGGTCTTGAGCGAGGTAGCAGCGGGGAGGATTCGAAATTTAAGGTTGTATGTTTCTCCGAACAGAAAAATTGTGTGCAAAGTTTTAAGGGTGATGCCTGGTCATGTTGAGATGAGTTTGCGCAGAGTTACTGCAAAAGAGAAGAAAGAAGTTTTAGAAGGATACAAAAAAGAAAACTCGCTTAGGAGTGTTTTAAAAGTTGTTAAGGAAGATGCTGAAGGAATCATTTCTAAGATAAAAGAGGACTATAACCTTGTTGATTTTCTCGCAGAGGTGAAGGAAAACTCTGGACTGCTTGAAAAGTTTATGGGCAAGGAGAATGCTAAGAAAGTTTTTCAAATAATTTCAGAGAAGCAGGACAAGAACAAAATTGTGGAAAAGAAAATAATTTTGACTTGTGATTCTGAACAAGGAGTTAAAGATATCCGCGAGATTTTGGACTTTTCTGATGCAGAAATTCATTATCTCGGAAGTTCGAAGTTTTCTATGAGCGTTTCTGCGAAAGATTTTAAGGAAGCAAATGCAAGGATTGAAGAGATTTTGGAAGAAATAGAAAAACGGGCGAAGAAAAAGAAAGCTGTTTTTGAAGTGAAGAAGGAGAAATGATTTTGTTAAAGGTAACTATGATGCCCAGCCCCACCAGACCGAGGTTTATGAGATAATTTTATGATTGGGTTTTGAGTAAAAGCGCGGAACGCAGTGATGTGTGTATGATAAGGTTTTTAATGATTGACTTTTTGTTAAGGTTATGAAATTGAAAGGGGAATGTAGTTTAGGAGAAGGCAAGGTTGGGATAGCTGAAACAATAGCTCAGAAATCAAGATTAACTAAGGAAGATGTGAACGAGTTGGATAAATTAGTTAAGGAAGGAATTGCTAAGAGTCATGGACTAGAGTTTGATGAGAAAAAATGAAATTAAAAAAATGTTCTTCATGTGGGAAGTATGGTCTTGGAGAGAAATGTAAGAAGTGTTCTGGGGAGATGAAAGATGCGCATTATAAGTTTGTTAAGATTCGGGATGTTGGTGAGTTGGGGAAGAAGAGTTAGATGCGAAAAACTTTAAGAGACCTTGCAAAAGAATTAAATGGAAAGCATTTTGTTTTTACGTTAACAGAACACGATAGAGATTTTGAAGGTAGTGCTTTGTGTGTTTTTCAATTGAGGAAAGAAAAGCTAATTGGAATTGTTGGCGCTGATTGTTATGCAGAAGAGTTAGAGTATCACGGGGAGGAAATAACAGCTGCAGCTCTTGCTTATTTGATGGAAAAAAAGATTAGGGAAGTTTATGATTTCTGGGGTTGTTCCAGTGTTGCTTTTGGAATGAGGCTTAGTCATTATGATTATAGCAAGCTTGATGCTGATGGAGCAGTGGATGACTGGCGGGAGCTTTCTTGTGTTGATGAAGAAGAAATAAGAGCTTTGAGTGGGGAAGGCGTCATTATCAGGACTGTTGATTATGAAAGAAGAAAGGTTATAGGCGTTAAAACAAAGTAGCCTGTTTCGACGGAAGTTGAAGAACGCCATATTCGCCGTCATAACCTGGTTTTACAGATAATTTATTTTCCCTATTCAACAAAATAATTTCTGCTAACTTTTCATTGATGCTTGCTTTTTGCAGGTCTTCTTTTGTGAGGTTGAGGAGGATGTTGAATTCATTATTGAACTTTTCAATTAGTTCGTTGTAAAGTGCCCAGGTTTTTTTTGTGTTTAGGGAGCTTGAGAGATGAAGGGCAATGAGTTCGTGGAGTGGGAGGAGTTCGTAGAAGTTTTTTGCGTCGGCTGGAGTGAATCCCTTTAGCTCCTTTGCGATTTCTTCAACGCGGTAGTCAACTCCGATAGTTAGTGGTTTTTTACATTTAGGGCAAACGCCTTTGTTGTGTTTTGTAGTTATGTGGTCGCAGGAAAAATTGCAATCGCGATGGCCGTCCCAGTGGTAGCGTCCGTAAGCAGGAGGAGTTTCGATTGTCGTTAAGTTTTTGCCGGTTCGGATTGCGTTGATTATGTTTTTGTATGTTAACCATTTAGGTGAATCTCCTGGCCGCACAAATTGGACGCCAGTGTTTGTGGTGGCGTCTTGTTGGTTAGGGCTTGCTTCGCTCGCGTGCGCGACTTCTGGAATGTCAAATATTGTTGCTTCTCTTCCTATCCTCCATGGCCAGAACGAATGGGCGTCGGAGAAACTTACTACGTTGAATTTTTGTTTGAAGCGCCAGAGCATTGGAGGGTCTGCTGACATGCCGGACTCGACAGCGTAGATGTGTTTTGTTTGTTCTTGGAAACATTCTTCTAAAGAATCAAAGCCGGACTTGCTTCCGAAGAGACCGAACCACGGTGTCATGCAATGTGCTGGGATTATTTCTATTTCTTCGGAAATTTGTTTTAGGTCTTTGACAAATTCGTCGCAGGGAATTCCGAAGATTGGGCGGCCGTCGTAGTCTACTCTTCCTTTGCTCAGAAGGTAAGAAGTTATTTTGTTTGAGGTTTCTGTGTTTGGGGAGAGGACGACGAGGTGGACGGCGCGGCGCTTGTTGTTTTGCGAATACATGAACGAGATTTCTGTCTGCCAAATGAATGGGAAGCCAGAAGAAGTTCGGAGGATTCCATTGCTGTCCTCTTTGAGGTGTTCGTTGATGTGTTCTCTATGGAGAGGATGTTGGAAGTCGCCGGTTCCTAAAAGATTTATTCCTTTTATCTTTGCGTATTTTTCTAAGTTTGGGATTGACAAAGCAGAGGAGCATGCTCTTGCGTGTTTTGAATGGATGTGGAGGTCTGCGATTAGTTTCATTTTATCACCTTGGTTTTGAATCCGCGAGAGAGATTGTTATCCTTAAAACTTAATTGAAAATTGATTCTTACAGCTTGCTGCGATTTGGTAAAAATATATTTTTCTGGTTTCCACCACCCATCCTTAAGATTATCACATAAACCAGAATCAGATGGGATAATGTGGGTTGTTGATAATGATTGTCTTTTAATTTTACTTGATGAGACTGGGAGTTTTACTATTAAATCTTTTTTTTGGGGGTTCGGCGTGTTTGAGGCTGGCATTTTATTTTATTGTAAGGAGGAAAAGGTTTTTAGTTTTTTAGGATTTTTTGTTGTCCTTGTAAAATAACAAACTTTAAGAAGGTGTTTCTTGTTGGATTTTTATGTCACATTTAGAAGACAGGATTTTGAACGCTTTAGAAACGATTAGAGAAACAGAAGTTTTAGCAGTTTATGGGCAGGGAGCAAGAAGTGTTCGTGAGCTTGTTGGAAAAACTGGAATTAAAGCGAAAGAAGTTAGGGAAATTTTAGATATGAACAATTTGCCTACTGAACGTGCGGAAAAGGTTTTAGATGCATTTTACTCAGGAGTTCGTTCATACGATGGGATTGCAGAAGAAACCGGCCTTTCTTACTCTGCGATTTGTTTGGCATTGCGGGGAAACAGATTAAAACTACCTCGAAGGGAAAATTGCCGGACAACTAAAAATAGAATCAAAATTAGGGAAGCGATTGCGAGCGGGGCAAGAACAAAAAAAGAAATTGCAATAGCCACAGGTTTGAGTTATCAAGCTGTTTGTAATCATCTTGGCGGAAAAGTTTTGAAATCAAGTGATTCTTTGAAAGAAGAAGATTTGAGAAAAGTTCGGAAAGCAATTGCAGGAGGGGCAACGACAAGAATGGAGATTGCAAGAGTCGCAGGTTTGAGTTATCCGGTTGTTATTAGGAACATTCCCCTGGCTGGATCAAGAATTGAACATGATTGCTATAGAAAATTAAACAGAGAACTTGCAGACAGATTAATTTCAGAAGGAGTTGTTTCAACTTTGGCTGAGTTGGGAAGGCAAGCAGGTGTTTCAGGAGAAAGAATTCGGCAATACATGGGAGAAACAGGACAGAGAGGGAGATGGAAGAATGCGCAGGTAGAAAGAAGGGAAGCAATCGGAAATGCTGTTTTAATTGCCTTGCAGGGAAAATACAACAGAGCTTCTTGGGCCGAGCAAAACGCGTTTGAATATGCGAGTGGGCTTAAGCGAAGAGGCGTTTGGAATTCACGTTGGGATGATTTAGTAAATCTGTTTAAAGTTTATCATGGGGCAAAAGAGAGTGGGGGAGATGTTCCAATTGAAGAATTAGGAGAAAGGTCAGGATTTCATAAGATGTCTGTTTCTAAGGTTCTCAGACGAACACGTTTGAAAACACTTTGTTCACCTATAAAAAGAGTTTCAAGAAAAGAAGTTGAACGAAGAAAAGAAAATGTTCAACAATGTTATGGGCTTGGTTTGTCTGCGGCAGATATTGCGCATTTTTCTGGGCTTGCTGAGAGAAGTATTACTACGACGTATAAGATTAAAGGAAGAAATTGTGAAAGATTGCCTTGTCGTGGTTTGACTTACAGAGTTGCAAGTGATATTTATGAAGCGATGGACCATGGCGGTTTTTCTATTGACGATGCCCTGGAGTTGACTGGAGCGAGCGGGATAGCTGTGCAGACTGCTTTGGCAAGGCGTGCGGAATATTCTGCGATTATTAGGAAGGCATTGAAGATATTTCATCCTTCGAGGAGAAAAGAGGGGAAACCTTATTTGGCAATTGATGAACGGAAGAAGATTTACGGGAAGAAGGGATTAGACTTGCGGTGATTGGGTAAGGATATATTTTCCTGTTTTTTCTAACCCCGCCCAAGATTATCTCATCAACTCGCGACCACGCACCTTATTGAATTAAATTAGTGGTATGTAATACGCTCACCAGGAGCGATGGGATGATGATTGTCTTTTGATTTTACTTGCTGCGATTGGGAACTTTACTTCGATGATTTATTTTTATAAAATTTCACAGTAATATTTAAAACCTCTTATTTCTGAAATGTTTGATGGAAAAGGAAAGAACGCTTGTCTTGATAAAACCTGACGGAGTTCAAAGAGGGCTGATGGGCGAGATAATTTCTCGGATAGAGCGAACTGGGCTGAAGATTGTTGGAATGAAAATGGTTTTGGCAGGAGATGAGATTTTGGACAAGCATTATGCTTTGACAGATGAATGGGCTCGGGAACTTACGGAAAAATCGAAGAGCACTGCGGAGAAAGAGGGTAGGGATTTTCCTTTTGAGAACCATATGGAGCTTGGCGGAATGATTCAGTCGAGGTTGAAGAAAAGTTTGAGCGAAGGGCCGGCGATTGCAATGATTTGGGAAGGTTTCCACGCTGTTCAGATAGTTAGAAAGATAGTTGGACATACTGAGCCGAAGCAATCTGTGCCTGGAACAATTCGGGGGGACTTTCTTTTGGATTCTTACGAGCTGGCGGATAAGGAAGAAAGAGCTGTGAAGAATTTGATACATGCGTCGAGTGATTTGAATGAAGCGAAGAGGGAGGTTGGCTTGTGGTTTGTGGAAGAGGAATTTTTTTAGGAGACTAATGAGAGATACGAGAGAAAATAAGAAGAAGTTGTTACGTTATTTTCATTTGAGAAGGTTAAATCTTCAGAGGGGAATGACCGACGAGGAACTTCCACGTTATAGGCAGATTGTTTTTAATGTAAATATTCGTTCTGTGAGGGAGCCAGATTTGAAAATTGCTCAGTTAGATGAAGAAGTTGTTGCAGCAATTTTTAATCGATATCAGCATTATGACCAGTGCGCGAGGACGTGGGAGAAAAGACCAGAATATGTTTGGGGTATTATAGAAGCGAGAGAAAAATTTGAGAAATTTGCGAGAAGTCGAGTTAGAAAGGAAGAACAATAGTTCTAAAAAGAAAGATTTTTTAGTTTTAATGGTCCCTGTAGTTAAGTGGATATAACGGCTCGTTGCGGTCGAGCAGTCCGGAGTTCAATTCTTCGCGGGGACGTTTTATGAATCAGAGAGTTTTGCTATGCGGTCCCAGTATGCTATGTCTGTTTCGCTTCTTGTTGGTCTGTCTTCTTTCCAGCGTTTGAGGAAGCAGGCAGCGTGAATCGAATTTCCATAATATCTTCTGAGGTCTTGTGGGCTTTCTATTGGGTGGTGGCAGTCTGTGCAAGGGATGGGTTCTAGCCCTTCGGTGATTCCTCTTTTTCTACGTTCTCTTTCCTTTGATAACATTTGTTCTGCGTGTTCGTAAAAATATCTTGTCATTTCTCCGAGATATCTTTCTGCGAATTCATCTTCTGGAAGTCCAATTATTTTTCTGAAATCTAATGTGCTCCCTTTGATTCTAAGCGGTTGGAATCCTTCTCTTCTGAAATCTGAAGTTATTGTTGGAGACATTAGCCTTCATCCCTTATTCCTGCTTCTGTCAGCCAGAATTGGCATTCGTTTTCTGGAAGGTTTGGAGAGTCGATTAGTTTGGCGACGCGTGAGCCTGCTTTTCCTCTTCGGAAATATAATCTATATGTCGAGGCGTGACCGAGGATATTTCCCCCGATTGGAGTTGTAGGATCGCCGAACATCATGCCGGGGTTTGCCATGACTTGGTTTGTTACAAAGATTGCGACATTGTGCTGTTCGGACATTTTCATTAAGTTGTGGAGGTATCTGTTTAGTTTTTGCTGTCTGTCTGCCAGCTGGCCTCGCCCGGCGAATTCTGCTCTGAAATGCGCTGTCAGGGAATCAATTATTATTAGTTTGATTGGTTCTCCTTCTTTGATTAGTTCGCTGATTTTGTCGATGAGTAGGATTTGGTGGTCGGAGTTGAAGGCCCTTGCGACGAGGATATTTTTTAGGACTTTTTCTGGGGAAGCGCCGATTCCTTCTGCTATTTGTTTTATTCTTTCTGGGCGGAAAGTTCCTTCTGTGTCGATGTAAACAGCTTTGCCTTCTGCGCCGCCTTGGTCTTTTGGTTTTTGGACGTTGACAGCGAGGGTTAAGGCTAATTGAGTTTTCCCGCTGCCAAATGCCCCATACGCCTCGGTGATTGCGCGGGTTTCAACTCCTTTTCCTCCTAGTAAGTTGTTAAGATTTTCAGAACCAGTTGTGATGTAGATGACGTTTTCTCTTTTTTTAGCAAATTCCTCGCCAGACATAAAACCAAGATTCATCATTGACCTTGCTGCTTGAATGGCTTTTCGAGCAACTGCTTCACCAATGCCGGCCATGTCAGAAAGTGCGGGCGGGGACATGACAGCTAGGCCCATTAAGTCGTATACGCCAGCCGCTTCAAGTTTTGCGGCGATTCCAGGGCCAATTCCAGGAACGTCTGTTATCTTTTTCTCTTCCTCTTCAACTTGGGGGGTTTCCTCTTTTTCAACTGTTTCTTCTTTGGTGGTTTCTTTTTCCTCTTTTCTTATTGCCATTTCTTGGAAAGGAGCGAATTGTTTATAAGAATTGTTATTGTGGAAGAGGTGGTTTTGGACGTGGTGGAAAAGAGGTTACAGCAAACTCAAACTTATTTTGATAGCCATATCAACTTCTTTCATAATGTGTTCGTCTAATCTGGAAATTTTTTTTATGATTCTTGATTTGTCTATGGTTCTAATTTGGTTAAATAATATTGTTGATTTTATTTTTAGTCCAGACTCAGAGGGGGCAATCTCTACATTTGTAGGATATTTCTTGGAATAGATTTTTGTGCTTAATGGCGCGATAATTGTTGTTGGGCTATGTTCATTAAAGATATTGTTTTGAATTATTAAAACAGGTCTTTTTCTCCCTTGCTCACTTCCAACTACTGGTTCTAAATTTGCAAGTACAATATCTCCTCTTTTAATCTTCAGTCCATTCCCAATCGATTTCTGCATCTGCTTGCTCAAACTCCTTTGTGATTTTCAGACTTTCTTCTGCCATCTCCTTGCATCCTTCTATCATCAATTCTTCATGTTTTCTTTTTTGTTCATTTAACTGTGAAATTATTCTTGCAATTACATCTTCGTAAGTTTCTCTAACCTGTTTCATTCTTTCTAAAGATTTTTTTACGTCTTCATTTAGCTGAATTGTTGTTACCATGTGGCTATAGAATTTCTATAGTTTATAAGTTTTTTGTTGTTAACTTGCTGCAAAACGTCCAGGTTATATTTCAGATTGCGCGAAGATACTGATTAAGAGAAGAGATTAGTTCGTCTTAGCTTCAAGTTCTTTAATCAATTCTTCAGGATTGACTTCCTCTACGGCGTTTATTGTTAGTTCGGCCGTATTTGAGAATGAGTTCATTCTTATTGAGCCGGAGAAATACTTTTCTTCGCCGAGGATTCTTTCTTTCGCTTTGTTGTATTCTTCTAAAGAAAATATCTCTTCGTCTGTGAGGCCGAGTTGATTGATTTGTTCGCCGAATGCGACCGAGCGTATTGATTCTGTGCCGTCGTCAAGCGTGACGTTTAGCAGCGCTTTCTTTTTTGGCCTTAGCCCGTTATTCTTATCTTCTTCTGTGAATTTTCTTCCGGTTTCTGGATTTACTTCAAAATATCTGGGTTCGAATGCGCTGACAATAACTGCGCGGGTTTTGATATTTTGTCCGGGCTGGACTTCCTTGAGACTTTTTTCGTGAGTCATTTGTTTTTCGATTACGTTTTCTATTTTTTCTGAGCTTGGTTTTATTTCTCCGAAAGATGAAATGTGGATTTCGCCGTTTCTGACGCTGCCGCTTGTGATTTCTACTACTGAATTGAGGGCGATTTTTCCTTCTTCGACGAGGGCGATGTGGGCTGTGTCCCAAAGTGCTACTCTGATGTTTCCGGAGTCATCTGCGAGGGTGAAAGAAGCGACTTTGCCTTCCCTCCCGTTTTTGTTGAATTCTCTGACAGGGTTTAGCCTGATTATTTTTCCTACGACGTTTGCTCTTTTCATACCTTCAACTACTTCTGAAATTTTCATTCTTTCGTTGTCGAAGTTGATTCCCAGTTCTGCTGCGACGATTTGTGCTGCACCTTCTTTTGAAATTAACCCTGATAATTTTGCTTTTTTCGCTTCAACTTTTCTTTCAATTTCTTCAATTTCGACGTTTGCAGATTTGGCTATTCTTTCCACCAGCTTTTGGTAGTTGTCCATTTTAAGATGGGGGGAAATGGCTTTTTTAAAGATTTATGGTCTCGATTGCTGTTGGCTCGCTGTTTGGAGCAAATAATTACATTAAGAATTCCCTACAGTATCCGTAGAAGCACCAGTAGTTTTCTCCAAAGTCGCGGCAATTAATCATTGTGGATTGCATTGCGCCTTCTGAGCAAGAGTATTCTGTAATCGTGTATGGGCCGTAGCAATCGTCTTCGTTCGATAGAGTGCCGCTTAATAGGATTTGTCCTAATGTGATTGGGAATTCCCCGCCGTCTGTGTCAACGCAAGTGCAGTCTCCACAGCTTTCGTAGTTTTCTCCTTGATAGACAGTCAAGGTCGCATGAGAATCGTGGTAGTCGTCGTAATCATAAGTGAAGTCGTTTAGGTAAACTTGTGCTCCGTTTTCTGTGATGAAAGATTCGCCGGTGTTTAGGAAAGTGTGGGGCCATTCTCCGTCAGTTTGAGTTGTTACCATGCCAGGGCCGATGTAGGTTACGTAGATTTTTACATGGTTTACAAAGTCTGTTTCTTGGAAATACATTGTCTTGGTTTCAGAAGTTTGTTCGCATACGTTGTTTCCGCATTCTCGTGGGAGTGGGAATTCTACGCAAGCGCCGTTGTCGCAGAAGTAGTCATCTCCAAAGTCGCGGCAGTTGGCTAATGTGAAATCTCCATATCCTTGTTCATCGCAAAACCATTCTGCTACATGTATGCCAGTATAGCAAGAGTCAGAGCTGTGGCGTTGTCCTTGTCGGAGAATTTCGCCCAACACAAGAGGGAATTCCCCATCGTCTGTGTCAACGCATGCGCAATCTTCTTCGCAGGTTTCGTAGTTTTCTCCTTGATAGACAGTCAAGGTTGCATGAGAATCGTGGTAGTCGTCGTAATCATAAGTGAAGTCGTTTAGGTAGATTTGTTTGTTGTCTTCTGTTACAAATGATTCACCAGCTTCTGAAAAAGTGTGGTAATATCCAGGCCATATGGAAACACCTACCATGCCTGGTCCGATGAAGGTTACGTAGACTTCTACGCCGTTGACAATTTCTCTGTCTTGGAAGAAAATTGTTGCTATTCCCGAAGTTTGTTCGCAGATATTGTTTCCGCATTCTGATGCAGGAGTTGTAGAAGGTTCTTCAGAGAATTGTGTTGGGACTTTTTTTATGTGGCTGTCAAATCCAGATGCTGCAAGAGCAAAAGTGCAAGCTATTGCTAAAACAAAAATCAGGAGAGTTAGTTTCTTTTCCATTTTGCCTCTTTTGTTAGAGTAAAAAATTCTTAAGGTATATAAAAATTTAGATGTTTCTGAGTAATAGAATTTTCATTTCTCTGGAGTGGGGAAATTTTTTGGAAGAAATTTGCCGCAAGGTTAATTTTATAAAAGTAGTTTCTCGAAGATTGTTGTGGTAGTAAGGATTGACTCGGGTAGGCTGCGGGCTGATACGGAAAGGGCTGCGGGGTTAGCGAGAAAGTTTACAAAGAAAGAGCAGATTGAAGTGAGAGTAGACTGTACAAAAAGAGCGCCAGCGGTTCGTTTGACTTTTTATATTGACCGGAAGTTTCTTGATAGTGATGGTTCTCCAAAAGCAGAACAAGCTTACAGAACTCGTCTTGATGGGATAAATTCTGATGCGGGAAGAATCGGCAGTGTTTTATCGAGGGAAGGGCTTATGGAAAGAAGATCAGTTAGCGAAGATGATTTAGTTGAATTTGCAGTGGTTAAAATTTATGGTTTTCCACTAAAATCTTATGAGTTAATTTTATAAAGCTGTTTTTGTAGGTGGGGGCATGAGTATTGCAGCAGTAATTGTTAAAATAATGCCTGATGGGTCAGATACGGATTTGAAGCCGATTAAGAAGGTGGCTGAGGAGAAATTGAAGGAGGACGGTGCGCAGAATATTTCTTTTGAAGTTAAGGAAGTAGCTTTCGGTTTGAAGGCAGTGATGGTGAAGTTTGCTTGGCCGGAAGAGAAGGATACTTCAATCTTTGAGGATAAACTTGCAGGGATTGAGCATGTTAGTTCTGCTGTCACAGATGATTATCGAAGGGCTTTTGGATAAACCTTCAATTTCTTTTTTATCAGTTCCACATTACTTTTGATTGAATCAATATCTTCTTTGATTTTTGTAAAACTTTCTTTTGTGTTTGAAAATCCATATTTCATTCCGATTTTTATCTCTCCGACTTCGCGGTAAACATAAAATAAAACTGTGATTATCATGACAATGAACATTGTATTAACGTGGCTTAATTCTGGACTGCGGCTGAAAATAAGTTGAATAAGGAAATAGATGATTACGAGCCCCAATGTGATAATGATTATTTTTGTTATTATATCGATTATGTCTGGTCGTTTTTTCATCTTGGTTCTCCGGTTAGGAGGATTTTAATTATTAGGATTATTCCTAGTATGATTCAGATTCCAAGCAGCCAAAGCAGCCAGTTGTATTCTTTCATGATTTTCCAAGACAAGCAAATTATATAAAACTTCTTTTCTTTTTGAATTGGTGGTTTACTTGAATAAACGAGAAGCTGAGGAAATTGTTAGAACATTATCAAATACAAAAAACAAGAAAATAAAAGAGATAATAAGGAAAATAAGAACTCCTAAACAAAGGGTTGTTTATGAAAGATCTAAGCCAAGAATAAAACAGTTATTGTATAAGGCATTTAAGGAAAGAAAGAAGGTAAATGACTCTTCTGCACTCCTGTGACAGATTATGAGCAGCTTTGAAGGATTTTCAACCTGAAATATTCAGTATCTTTGAATCCGTACGCCCTCCTTTTTATGATGTTGATTTTGTTATTATATCCTTCAGAGGCACCGTTTGTT
>JAHISS010000017.1 GCA_018817905.1 Nanobdellota archaeon | reverse complement strand
ATCTCCGCATTGTACTTTCAAATTTATTTTTTGCTCCCACCCACCCAACCCAGTGAGTTCAATTTCGCGCAATTTTCGACGTGAATTTTTTGCTGCGCGAAATTGATTATGTTGTGCAAAAAATAAATTTGCAATTTTTATCCTTGTGCGGAGATACTGTAACACATCAAAAAGATTAAAAACTGTTTTGAATAAAATAAATCATGCCGAAACCAACAAGAAAAGATTTTTTAAAACGACTCGCGGCACTTGCAGCTCTTTCCATCTCGCCCGGAGGTTGTGGCTTAGACTATTTAGTTCCGTATTCTGTTTTAGAATGCACAGTCCGACCATGTTATTCTTGCGAATATTTGGCTGCTTTAGATGGAACAGCATTTAGAACAGAATATTTTGACGGAGACGTAAACAGGCCGGTTATTGTAGGAGCGCATGGATTTGCAGGCACTGGTAAATCATTTGCAGAATCTCTCCCAGGGAAGCGAAGGTTGGTCATTACTTTTCCTGGAAACCAGGGTTCAGATTTTGGAGAAAATCATTCAATTGAATATGATGCCGAGTTATTTGAACAAATGGTAAATCATAATCTTGATAAAGGAGTTTTAAGAGAAGGTGGTTATATAATTGCTGGCGATTCCCGCGGAGGTTTTGTCGTTCTGCAACACGCAGTAGACCAGGCCAGAGAAATGAAAGCCAAAGGATTGGAAGATAACGTCGGGAGAATAATAATTGTTTCTCAAGATAGTCAACCGAACACGCAAGGTTTTTACGAGCTTAGCGGATTAGTAAGGCTTCTAAATTCATTCCAATTCTATGATGCTAAAGCACAAGAAGACAGCCTTAATGAAACCTTTGGATTTGATTTGCGTGATGAATTAAGACAAGAAACAACCTGCAATTATTTGTTTATTGGAGGAGAGAAAGATTTCTTGATGGACTCTGTACAAGAAGCTGCAGAGAATTTAGGGCAAAGGGCTCATTGTTACATTATTTCCGGCGCAGGACACCGAATTCCAACAGATGAGTTAAACAGAATAATCGATGACGAAACTCCTTTCTTGTTGCAAAGAGAAAAGTAGTTTATAGCCTATAATTTTAAAAAAATAGCTTCAATTTCAGCCAGCCCCTAATTAATAATAAAATATCTTCCAATTAATTTATATTCTCCCTCGTTACAATTCAAAATAACAATTCCACCACAAAACCCTTTCTGTTTAATCATTATCACATCAACTTTGCGAGGCGCCGGATATAATTATTGGCAATTACCCAGTTGCATCTTTACTTTTCCAAATTCACAAATCTTCCCACCCCGAACCTCAACATCTTAATCTTCTCACTCGTTCCAAGGGCAAAACCGCCAACTTTTCCATCGCTTCTAACAACACGATGACACGGAACCTCCGGCGCATACGGATTCCTCTTCATCGCATTCCCAACAGCCCGCGCAATCTCCCCATAAGTTGTAACTTTTCCTCGCGGGACTTTTTTCAAAACAGAATAGCACTTTTCTGAAAATTTATTCCTCTTTTGGTGATTCATATTCGTTAGCCGGCTTTTCAAATAAATGACCTATCAATGCAGACGGAGATTCGTTTCTCTGAATTGTCCCTACAACTTTTTTATCAATTTCTAAAACCTCTCCGCGCGTGATTTTTCTGCTGCCAGAATCATAATAAAAAGCAGGCGTGTTAATTGCTCTGCACGTTGCCGCAGCCAGAGCAGCAGTATTTATCCAACACCTTCTTACACCTCCCTGTTCAAATGGTAATCTATCTATCCATGTTTTCGCTTGCATAATATAATCCTTAGCGTCTCCAAGTTGCACTTGCAAAACTCTATATGCTCTTTCCACGTTTTCACCATCTGCTTTAAGATTTATCAAGTCTTCAACTGTTAATCCTTCTGCTTCAATTAATTCAGAAGGCCATTTAGAACCGCCAGCAACATAATCTTCATGGAGATCCCTGATGTCATTAACAAGCTGCAACCCAACTCCAAAATCATGTGCAGGATTTGCACCAATTCTTCTAATCTCTGGACGCGGCATGAGAATCCTTAAGTCTTCATCTTTAAAATGCCCTGCACTTCTCATCAATTCCGTAATCATAAACCCGACAACTCCTGCAGCAAAATGGCAGTATTCATGATGGTCTTCTAATGTTCTAATTTCTCTGATTTTCAGACTAGAAAGCCCAATTGCCATTTCTATGCCATATTCTTCGATGGTATTCTGAGCACATTCTGGAAAACTTCTCAAAGCACTATGAACAACCGGAAGATTATCTAACAAAATTCTATATTCTGGTTTTGTCGGTGTAAGACCTTTTAGAAACGTGCTAAGTGTCGCAACCTCTGATTCATCACCCCGCCTCAGAACTGAGGGTATTCTTAACATCATATCTTTATAATTTTGATGAACTCCTGGGTTGTCTTCTATTTCGTCTATAACTCTATCTTCAAGATAAGCTGCAGTAAGCCATTCTCTTATTCCCGAAGGTAGAAAAGCCAAAGTATGTGCAAATGTTCTCGAAACAGCGCCCAATATCTCCTGGAGAGAAGGAGCTCTGCCGTTAGTTCCCTGAGCTTGCACAGCACCAGTCAAATCATCTTTTGCTTTTCTACTCATATAGAAATCACCATACAGAGAGTATTTAAATTTTGTGCGTGTTCACATTCTCTCATTTGGCTTGCGAAGCAGACGAATGAAAAATGTTTTACATTTTGTCCAATTTCTTAATCCTAACATCAATCGGCGGATGCGTCGAGAACATCCCAGAAATTTTCTTCTTAAACGGATCAGAAATAAACAACGGAGCCATCGCCTTTGAATATCTTTTCTTATCCTTGTCCTGAATAGATTCGTCTTTTATCTTCACCAAAGCGTTCTTCAATCCAGGCGGATACCTCGTAAGCTTAACCGCAGTCGCGTCCGCTCCAAACTCTCTCTTACGCGAAATCGCCAAAGAAACAAGGTTAGCAACCAACGGAGCCAAAATGGCAAACACAATCGCAACAACCATCAAAATAAGTTGCGCCCTTCCATCTTTCTTTCCTCCGCCACTTCCAGAAAACCATAAGCTTCTCAGGAAAATCTGCGCAACAATTGCAATCAAACCAACCATCACCGCAGCAACAGTCATAAACCTCATGTCATAATTCGCGACGTGCGACATCTCATGTGCAACAACGCCCTCAAGTTCCTGCTTACTTAATTTCTTCAATGCTCCAGTCGTAAAACACAAAACCGCATTCTTCGGGTCTCTTCCAGAAGCGAACGCATTTATCTGTTCGCTCTCCATAACATAAAGCTTCGGCATCGGCAATCCTGAAGCAAGAGACATCGACTCAGCCGCATGGTAAAACATTCTATGTTCTGTCCTAGAAGCCGGCTTAGCCTTAACCGAAGCCAACGCAATCTTATCAGAGTTGTAATAAGAAACCAAAACATAAGCCAGAGAAAAAATCGTCGCAAAAATCATAATTACAAAAAAATACGAAGGATCAAGAGCAAACGAAATCAACAAACCCAGAACGATAAAAACTACAAAAATCGCAGCTATCAAAAAGAAAGATTTTATCTTGTTTCTTCTTATCTCGTCATGAAAAGATATTCGTTCTGGCATTAT
>JAHISS010000110.1 GCA_018817905.1 Nanobdellota archaeon | reverse complement strand
TAACAACATGAAACTTAGCCTTTTCCGTTTATTAATATTTGTCAGACATTGCATGCAAGTAGAAAGTGATGTATTTGGCTATTTCAGAGCGTTAAACAACTAATATTGAATTTAGTTAGTTCGAAATTACACTAATCACCTAATTTATTTATGGGCTTGCCCAGTGTGGGTGCGGAGCCCTTTCAATATCTTTGCTATCAGTTACGATAGTTTCTGTCTCTCCAAATATATCTGTTACACTTAGGGTATATGTCCCACGTTGAATCTTCCCATCAGGAGACACTTGTGTAAATAATTTGTAATCTATTTCCTCACCAACTCGGTCATATAGTTTGCGTTGTGTTCCATCTGGCATTGTTAATCCTACTGACCGAAGACCATCTCTGTCAAACGCTTTTGCATGTAAACCGTCACCAGCTATTCTAACCAAGTAGTTTGCATCTCTCATCACGCCCCGGCTATTGATTCCATTAGTTTGCGAACAGCCCAATACACCTCCCGCAAGGGCAATCAGGCCAGTTTTTATCCAGTTCTTCATGATTTTTCAAGAAGGTCAAGATATATAAACTTTTCTATCTGTCACTACCAAGCAATTACTAAAATATATCAACAGTTTGGTCAAATTTATAACTCTCTCCATCCTAAAACCACCCCCCCTTCACACAAGATAAGCCCCGTAATCTTCAGGTTTCTAGACATCCAAGTAACCTGTTACGAATTAGTTTACATCTTGGGACTCTTGCTCGCATTACTCTTCCTTCTCAAGAAAATAAAAAAGAAACAAATCGATTTAAAGAAAGAGCAAGGATATTTCATATTTTATTTTGGAACCTTAGCTATTTCTCAGCAAATCCTGATAAACTCTTCCACATCTGGGAAGGCGGTTTGAGTTTCCACGGTGGACTGCTCGGCGTCCTGGGGCTATCACTTAAAAACCGCCAACAGGCAAATAGTCTCCGTGTTGTATCACGTAAGCGTCTAAGAAGCGAAGACCAATATATGCGGCAGCTACAGTGCCTAATAGAATTGAAGCACCAATAAGAGCATACCTCCCCAAATGTGAATTTCTTTCTTCCGCAGGTTCTGAAACAGGAACTCCGTCTACTAGTTCTCTCAAACGTCCTTCGCTCCCCGGTCTTCCCGACATTTTTCCCATATTCTCTCTAATCCCCCAAGATATATAAACTTTCCCATATGTAACTACTTCATGATTACTAAAACTCCCTAATAAAGATGTATACAAAATAGTGGATACAATAAAGTTTACTGTTGTTAAGCTTAGTGATTATACGGGAGCACAAAAAGAGATTCTTACTTCTAATTATTACGACCCAAATATCCTGGACAAAAGCGCTAAAGAATGGATTGAAGAAACATCCGGATGTAAAATCACAGATGATGAGCCTTACGTGATAATATATAATGAAGATATTAAGATAACTCAAAGGGGAGATGGTTATGTAATAAAATCCCTTAGCACAGAGCAGTTGTATCTTCCGACAATAAAATATAACGTGATGGATGAGAGGAAAGATTTCTCATTTCCCGTTCCTGCTGAAAAAATACCCTGGAATAAAATGCTCGCAATGTTCATGAAAATGCAGTATGATGATAATATGTGGAAGGATGAAGTAGTCACAAAAGAAGATAAGAAAATGTACATAGATGTAAACCCGGGCGCACTTGGTAATTACCCTGAAACAGTAAACATGGATAAGATAAGAAATCTAATAACTTGTTCAAAAAATTAATCTCTATTTCTCTTGAGGACTTTCGCAGCAGCTAATGCTCCTAAATACAGCGCCCCAACACCCATCGGAGTACTAACTGCGCCGGCCAGGGCACAATATCTATCCTGCTCCAGCTGAAACTGTTGCTGTGCGACGTTATATCCCACATCATCAGCAAGCGAACTTGTAGTTGGCTTAGGTATACTAACCGGATAATTTTGAGAAATCCTTTCTCCAACTAAAGCGCCCCCAGCGGCAGTTGAAACTATAAGCGCAAGATGTGCACCAATCTTTGCCCATACTGGGACTCTTCCGGTTTCTGTAGGCTTTGCAGCACATCGTATAAGCGGTGTCAGAACAGCCATTTGCATATTCTCATTCATTCCATCCTCCGTTACAACTACTCCTGATACTGCTCCTTCTACTAGTTCTCTCAAACGTCCTTCGCTCCCCGGTCTTCCCGACATTTTTTCCATATTCTCTCTAATCCCCCAAGATATATAAACTTTCCCATATGTAACTACTTCATGATTACTAAAAAGTTAAGGAGCGCGCAATTAATTTTATAACTTCTGAATTAATAGATTTACATGCTTGCTCCAAACATCGACCCAATTATTTTAAAAATCGGAACCTTGCAAATAAGTTACTACGCCCTTGTTTACATCGCAGGTTTTTTAGCTGTTTTGTTTGTCATCAAAAACGCAATAAAAGAGAAAGAGCTCAATCTAAAAAATGAACAAGTTTATGACTTGGTAATCTTCTTAATCTTAGGCGCACTTTTAGGAGCAAGAATTTTCCATATTTTATTTTGGAATCTTAGCTATTTCGCAGCAAACCCTGGAAAACTCTTCCATGTCTGGGAGGGCGGTCTGAGCTTTCACGGAGGATTGTTCGGCGCTCTGCTTGCCGCAGCCATTTATACAAAAAGAAAAAAAATCAATTTCTGGAAACTTGCAGATTTGTTAACTCTGCCAGCAATATTTTTCCTCGCATTAGGCAGAATTGCAAACTTCATCAACCAAGAAATCGTTGGAACAATTACAAATTTTCCTTTTTGCTTTAACTTCAAATCCCATGAAGGTTGCAGACACCCAATCCAACTTTACGCAGCAGCGGCCCGGTTCGCTCTTTTCTTTTTCCTGCTCTACGTAAAAAAATCTCTGAAAAAATCCCAACACGGCTTTTTATTCTGGCTTTCAATCTTCGGTTTAGGCCTTGGCAGATTTTTCCTTGACTTTCTAAGAGAAGACGCGATTTATTCTGGACTAAAAACAGGCCAATGGTTCAGCTTGGTTATGGTATTAGTTGGAATTTACGCTTTAGTTAAATTCCATAAAAAAGATTTAAAATATTTTTTTAAAAACGAGCCGTTGTAAGAAAACATCCTTGCTTTAGCTCACTGATTGAATTGCAACTTTGGATGGAGAACTTATTCTATTATCAACTCACTAAGATTATTATACCAGCCTCACCCAGCAAACCGTTTTGTGATGATAATGGTAGGGGTTGGGAGTGACGCGCCAGACTTTCCGTTGTAGTTCAGATAAATTTATATAAACTCAAACTGTTTTCCTTTCATGAAAAGAGGAACATTCATAATTCTATTCTTAGCATTCATATTGATTTTGTTTTACTCAGAACCACAAAACACAAAGTTAACCTTGCTGGGCTGCACAACTCCTGAATCCGACAGCTCAACCACAACAAGTTCAGACACAAGCACAACAAGTT
>JAHISS010000109.1 GCA_018817905.1 Nanobdellota archaeon | reverse complement strand
TTATCAATGGAAATCTCACGAAAAGAAAAGCCTTCAAAATTGTAAAGTTGCGCAAATGCTCTTTTGCCTCTAGAGGCCGCCATATCCTAAAATTTGGCTGTTTATGATATAAATCTATTCACACCAATACAGAAGTTCCATAATTTTTGAAAAAATAGCCTTAATTTTAACCAGCCCCAAATGGTTAATAATAAAATCAATCAGGATATATTGATTGGATTTGTGATAATCATTTGAGTTAGTTAGGGTTTGGGTGTGTTGGGTAATTTAGGGGCTGGGGTTAACGCCAACTTCTAATGCTTGTTTCTAAAGTTCCCCAGAAAAGTAGCTACACTTCTCTATCCTGCAAAACATACATCGAAAAACATGCCTATTTTTAAGGAACGCCTCTGTTTAGTTATCAAGGCAAAATGAAAAAAAGATATTTAGCTGGCAGTTTAATTTTCTTTCTGATACTTAGCTTGACTATTAGTTCAGCAATTACAGCGCGCTTGGGAAACTCGCGGATGATTTTGCGATTAGAAGTCGGAGAAACAGCAGAACGATATCTTTTGATAGAAAACGTTAACGACGTTCCAGTAACAGTTACTCTCACAACTTCAGGAGATTTGGCTGAGAATTTAAAATTAGATAAAGAAACAGTTGAACTCCAGCCAGGCGAGGACGAAAAAGTCTACTTCACTATAAAAGCCAACGAAGAAGGAACAACAGAAACAAAAGTAAACGTAGCGTTTAATTCAGAAGAAGGAGGAACAGGAGTTGGATTAACAGCAACAGTAATTGTCGTCGCATCTGGAGAAAGCATTTCTGACGAAGATGAAGACCCAGAATTAGACGACTCAGAATTCAACTTCAACCCTTCAGGAAGCCCCCTGCAAAATCCACCAGCATCGACAAACAAATTAAAATTTTCTTCCCTAACATTTTTCACAATTTCAACAATTGTTTTAATCGCAATTTTTATAGGGCTGATTGTTTACGCAAAAAAAATAAAAACAAAAAAGAGGCCGAGGAGGCCGAGTGAATAAACTAATCTTAGCTGTATTTGTTTTTATCTTAATTTCATCGCAGGTTTCTGCAGCAGAAGTTGCTTACATTCTCGAAGATGTTTCTTCTCCAAGCAGCAGCATCTTAAACATCCTGAACGACCTCTCTCTGTCTTACGACATTATTCGAGACAGCGAAATATCTTCTCCCGCTATTTTCTCAGAATACTCTGTCCTCTTAGTTGCAGACAATGTAAACAACAAAGACAAAATTCCATTTGAAGAAAAGCACGCAGTATTTTTCCACAGGGGAATAGCAAGAGAAGTTTGGGGCTTTTCTTCTGGAGATACCGGCGAAACCAGCGGAAGATACATTGAAGCTTTTGACGAAGACAGCTTTGTTTTTGAAGGAATAACAATTCCCCCAAACGACGAGATACAAGTTTATTCAACAACATCTGATATTCACTTCCTAAAACGAGCAATCGGCGGAATGCACACAGCTGCCATCAGACAAAATGCAGCGTTCGATCCTGTAATTTCTTACACAGCAGAAGATTTCGGCGGAGCAATTGTAAAAGATTTTTTCTTTGGTTTGCCAGAATCTGAAAACTGGAATACAAATTCTAAACTCATGTTCAAAAATTCAGTGAGTTGGCTCCTCTCCGACCTCGACCAAGATGAAGACGGCTTCCCATCTGACGAAGACTGCGACGACACAAATCCAGAAATTTATCCAGGCGCAGATGAAATCGCCTACGATTACATTGACCAGGACTGCAACGGCTACGATTTAGCTGACGTTGACGAAGATGGTTACTGCCTTCAAGGATACATAGTTGAAAACTTTTTATTCCAATGCCCGTTAGAACAAGGTTTGTTCGGAGCAGACTGCAACGACAACGACTTTGAAACAAAACCAAACAGCCCAGACCTTTCATTAAATTGTGTCAACGATGCGCCATTCCTTTCCGAAGAAATTACAGACGTCAGCTGGGTGGAAGACAGCTCTGCAGAAAACGCAATTGATTTATCAGAGTATTTTAGCGACTATGAAAATGACGAATTAACTTTCTCAGTCCACGAACTTTCTGAAACAGAAATAACAGTTTCTTTCGAAGAAAACATGGTAAGTTTTTCATCTGCTCCGGATTGGTACGGCACAGCTGAAATAATTTTCAAAGCCGACGATGGAGAATTTTCCACCTTAAGTAACACTATAACTCTCACGGTTTTTTTGGAAAGCGACGCTCCAGTCATCGAACCAATTGAAGACCTCGCAATCGAAGAAGATTCTGGTTTTTCTGAAGACATAATTTTAAACGCCTTTGACGCCGACGGAGGTATTGACAGATTTGAAATAACTGAAGAGGACTTGAACAAAGTTGATTGCACAATCACAGGCAGCATTCTTATAGTAAAACCAGCGCCAAACTTTTACGGCTTCGCAGTTTGCGCAATCCGCGTTTACGACAACGAAGACCACTACGACGAAACAACCCTCAACATCGAAGTCACGCCAGTAAACGACGCCCCAGAAATTCTTTCTCATTTCCCGCTTGAAGAAACAATACGAATCCTCTTGGGAACTGAACAATTGTTCTCAATCCATTCACAAGATATAGATTCAAATATCTTAACCTCATGGTTTCTCGACGGAGATTTTCAAATTCACTCAAACAGCGACACATCAGAGTTCGCTTTCTCAAGTTCAATTTCAGGAGATTACCTTCTTGAAGCAGTTGTCTCTGACGGAGAATATACGAAGCAAAAATTTTGGAACATTTTAGTCGGTTCATTAACTGATTTTACCTGTTCTGAACTTGACGGTTTAGTCTGCTCTGAAGAACAAATCTGCGCAAGCCAGCTCGTCCAAGTAAAAGACACAGCAGAATGCTGCCAGACAATTTGCATTCCAAAATTCAAAGACGCAGATTCCTGCGAAGTTTTGAACAATAATTTGGTAATTGAAATAAGCGAACCAGATCCTGATAAAAAAATCGAACTCGGCGAAAAGATAAAATTAGAATTCAAAGTATGGAACGAACTTGAAGAAGACCAGAACGTTGATGTAGAAGTGCACCTTTACAATCTTGACAGAGACAAATCTGAAACGCAAATAGAAACTTACGGCGAAATCAAAGCCGGTCGCTCAAGAACTTTCCGTCCATATTTGGAAATTCCAGAAGACTTAAACCTCGACGACAAATATGCCATTTTTGTAAAAGTCGCTGATGAAGTTTGCAATCAAAATTATTTCTTGCTAAACTTGCAGCGCCCAGACGAAAAAGCAATAATCTCTGAGTTTGACCTTCCAGAATCTGCTGTCTGCGGAGAAATGATAACTTCGCAGGTAAGGGTGGAAAACGTCGGCTCTGAAGACTTGGATGTAACGCTCTCTCTGGAAAACGCAAAACTAAAGATAAACGAAAAAGAAACGTTTGAAATCGAAATGTTCGGAGAAGACGATAAAGAAACAAAAGAATTCACATTAGAAATTCCCGAAAACATAGAATCTGGAACTTACTCGCTGAAAGCAACTCTTTCTTATGGAAGCGAAAAGCAAACCTCTACCATGAACATTGAAATTAAATGCAATGAAGAGCAAGTCGCAGGAAGCACGCGCCAACCGCAAATTCTCGAAGACAAAATCCTGCTCACCTCGCATCTTTCCCAGCAATCTTCGCAAAAGACAACTGGACCAAAACAAAGCTACATTCCTTTCGCACTTTTGATGACGCTAAACATTTTGCTCGCAGGCTCTGTCATGGTTTTGTGGATGGCTAAGGGGAAGAAGTAAATTTTTATAAGATGCTCTCATTGAACTCTGATGCTAAAAACTTTGGCAGAACTAAAAAGAGAGATAAAACTCCGCGTAAATAATATTCACTTCGACATGCATTTTTATGACAGAATGAAAAAGAGAATTTATCTCAACGAAGAACTTGTAAAAAACTCATTAAATAATTTTGACAATTATCTTGGTTTTCAGTCGCATCATGTTAAGGAAAAACCACGTTACAGAATCGGAATGCGGCTTAGCAATAAATATGTTTTTGTAATTGTTTTAGAAATTGAAAAAGAACATTTAAATATCATAACAGCTTGGAAAACTAACAGAAAATGGCAAAAGACATTACAGAAATAACGTATAACGAAAATGAAGACATTCTCTCATTTTGGAGAGGAAATCCTTCGAATGTGTCAATAGAAATCGGAGATTTCATTATTGATGTAGACAGCAGCAGCCACATTGCTGGCTTTGAAATCATGAATGCGAGCGAAAATTTAAATATCCCAGACAAATTCCTGGCAAACATAGAAAAAGCTTCAATGTCTGTTCTTTACAAACCAAATTATGTTTACATAATGCTAAAGATAAAGTTAAAAGAGAAAGAAAAAGACATTTCAATACCTCTAACTCTCGACTTGGGCCACAAAAAATTGGAGCGCGAAGAAGTCGTGTTTCAGAGGCAATTTAAGGAACCTCAAAACTAATCTCTTCTCCCAAAGAATTCCCCGCCTCGTCTAAAATAGTTATTGTTAAATCGTAATCTCCATCCCTAAAGTTTTTTCTTTTCTCGCAGATTCCATCTTTTAGTCTCTATAAAAAATATATTTGGTTTTGATATTAATTTTTTGGTGCTGAAATGTTATAATCATCTAAAATTCCCTACCCTTCCCTAATCTTAACCTTGCTCAAAGGCCTAAAATCATTCCATGTCAATTCAAACATCTGCTCCATGACTTTTGCAAAGAAATCTGTTGAAAGCCAAACCGCAACATCATAATTTGGATGAACAGTTGCATCGTCGGTAAGCATGAACATCAGCTGCTCAGAATCAACAATCGTGAATCGTCCGTTCAAACCTTTCTGAGATGTGTCTTTCACTTCTGCAATTTTTGAAAGATGCTTTGCAATTCTAATATTTTTTGGAGTTATCGGAGCGCCAATCCTCAGCACCACTCCGCGCCTCTTCGCTTTTTCCAGCGACGGCAGCAGCGCTTCCATCTTTCTGTTAAGCCCTTCCGCTGTTGTAACAATTGTCACAGATTTTTCTGCAGAACGAATCATCATGTCAAGATGGTTGTGCATGTTCTGTCTTCCCCGCAAACTGCCTGCAAGGTCAGACGGCTCAACAAACTTAACTCCATTCTCAAACAAATTATTCAATTCAGACAAAACATCATCGCCCTTCAACTCCTCCAACCTCCGCGACTTCGCCTGCGCGTTGACAACAAGATTTTTCTTAACTCTCTCAACAACTTCTTCAGGACGAAGAGCAACAAACTTTATCGGCTTGCCAATCTTCATAATAATAAATCCTTTCTTCTCAAGACTTTCAAGAATGTCATAAGTCCTCGACCTCGGAACGTCAGAAATATTGCTCAACTCTCCGGCAGTCGAAACTCCCCTCGACAAAAGCGCCGTCCACACCCGCGCTTCATAAAGATTCAAATCAAATATTTTCCTCAACCTGCTTAAAAACTCTTCTTTTATTATCATTGTTAAGTTACTCAACCTCTCATACTTTTAGATATCTTTACTATTTAAATCTTTTCTAAAAAAATGAATTTTTCAAAATTTTACTACTCAGTGAAAGATATTCCAATCTCTCTTTCCCTAACTTCAAACATGGTCTTGCCCTTGCCGGCAGCAAATTCAATCTTCTTAGAATTCGTTCTTTCCTTCAAAAACTTTTCCCATTTTGACAGCATTTCTCTAACTTTATCGTCGGCAAAAACCTTCAGTTCTATCAACTGACCCTTTTTCAAACCAGCTTTTTTCCGCTCTGCCTGAACCTTTCTCGCAACCTCGCGCGCAAAGCCCTCTGCCTCAAGTTCAGGAGTTATCTTTGTGTCAATCTCAACAACGCTCTCATTTCCTTTCGCAATTTTAACTTCAACTTTCTTTACATTCAACTGTCTTGCAATTATGTCGCCCAATTCTTTTCCAAGATTAGACGAACTTTTTATCACCGCCTTCGACAGAGGCCACCTCAAACCAATTCTTTCCCTGTCTCTTTCAGCCAAACCCTTCTCAATAATTTTCATCGCAACGTCAAAGCTCTCTTCAAGTTTCTTATCAATTTTTTTCACTTCAAATTTAGGCCACTTGCATAAATGAACAGATTGTTCTTTCTGCCCCATGCTTTGCCAAAGATGTTCTGTTAAAAACGGGCAAATTGGCGCGCACATTTTCAACAGCTCAGTATAAATTTCCCTTAAAACCATTTTAACTTTCTCGTCATTTTCAGCCAACCTATCTCGCACAAACTGAATATAACCTCTGCTCAAATCATTCAACCAAAAATCCTGCAAAGCCCGCGTCGCCTGATGCGGATGCAAATCCTCAAAATCTTCAGTAACTTTTTTCACAAGAGAATTAAATCTGCTCAAAATCCATTTGTCTTCAGCAGAGTTTATCTTAACTTTTTTTGAATTCTCCACTAACTTGCTAAGATTATACAAAATATTCAAATTATTTTTCGGTTCCTTGATAGCATTAAATCCAAACCTTAGTTCCTGCGCCGGTTCTTGTAAGCAGTAAAGCAGTCTCATCGCATCTGCCCCAATCTTTTCAACTGCGTCGTCAAACCAAATTGCATTGCCCTTGCTTTTGTGCATCTCTTCTCCTTTTTCATCTTTCAATGTCTCATAACCAAACATGGCTTTGAAAGGAGTTTTTCCAGTTAGAGCAACTCCCGCCCACATTATCGCATTAAACCACCCCCGATACTGCCCAGGCATGTTCTCAGAAATCAAATCAGCAGGATACCACTTTTTCCAGTATTCTTTATTGTCCAAATAATCCAGTGTAGAAAACATAACTATCCCTGCGTCAAGCCACGCATCTCCCACGTCTTCAATCCTCTTAACATTTTTCCCGCATTTCCCGCATTTGATTTCAATTTCATCAATCCAAGGTCTGTGAATTTCAGGAAGCTTGTCAACTTTCTTTTTGTCAACTGCCTTTTTTCTCAGTTCTTTAATATCTCCAATAACCTCAACCTTTCCGCAGGAGCATTCCCAAATCGGCAAAGGCAAACCCCAATATCTTTTCCGAGAGATTAACCAGTCACCCATATTTTTGAACCATTCTTCCTGCCGTTTCTTTCCATATTCTGGATACCATTTTATTTTTTTATTCTCTCTGATTAACGCAGCCCTCATTTCTTTTCCTTTGACATACCATTCGTCAACTGTTCTAAACACAAGCTCTTCGCCGCACCGCCAACAATGCGGGTAGCGATGTTTTATTGGCTCGATTTTGTAGACAAATCTTCTTTGTTCTAAATCTTCTAAAACAGCTTTGTTAACATCGGAATATTTTTTCAAGCTAAACTCTGCGTAGCCTTCTTTGTAAATTCCCGCATCATCTAACGGAGAAATCGCAGGCAGATGCTCTTTCTTTCCCAAATCAAAATCTTCTGCACCGCACCCTGGAGCAATATGCACAATTCCGGTCCCGTCTTCTCCAGATGCCATCTCCCACAAAACAACTTTATGCGGAGCATCTCTCTGCTCTTCTAAATGCGCGTAAGGCATAAGATATTCCATTCCCTTTAATTCAGAACCTTTTTTCTTGTCAACAATTTTGTATTTTTCATCCAGCTCTTCTAACCGCGATTCTGCCAGCCAATAAAAAACACCGCTCACATCAGCTTTTACATAATCAAGATTCGGGTTAACAGCAATTGCAACGTTTGCCGGAATTGTCCACGGCGTTGTCGTCCAAATCAAAAAATATTCTGTTGGTTTATCTTTTAAGGGAAACTGCATAAACACTGAAGAATGCGTAACTTCCTTGTATCCCTCTGTCGCAATGTCGTGCTTTGAACTTGCCGTCCCGCACCGCCAGCACCACGGCACCGCGTCCTTGCCTTTGTAAAGCCAGCCCCGGTCAAAATAATTTTTCAACAAATGCCAATTATGCAAATTGTTTTTGTCAGTCATCGTGTAATAACTATTTTCCCAATCCATCCACTGCCCAAGTCTAATCGACTGGTCGCGCTGGATTTTAGAAAACTTTTCAACTCTTTTCCTGCACGCCTTGACAAAATTCAAAATGCCAAATTTTTCAATGTCTTCTTTGTTTTTTAGCCCAAGGTCTTTCTCTTCTTCTCTCTCCACCCAAAGTCCTTGACAATCAAAACCGTTTTGATAACGCATTTCAAAACCCTGCATCGCCTTGAGCCTATGAAACAAATCCTTGTAAGTCCTTCCCCACGCATGATGAACGCCCATCGGATTGTTTGCAGTTATCGGTCCGTCGATAAAGCTCCATCTTCTCCCGCCTTTATTTTTCTTTCTAACTTTTTCAAATATCTTCTCCTTCTCCCAAAACTCAAGAATTTCAGATTCAATTTTGTGAAAGTCCAGCATGTTTAGTTAAATTTATACTTGTTTTTAATCTTTACCTTTTGGAATATCTTGTGGTATGCAGAAGAGTCTTAATTTGTTTACTTCCCCAAATAGCAAAATTACTTTTCCTCCAATCTCCTACACCCGCCAAAACATTTTTTGCATAATTATTATCAAATAAATCTTGTGAACGTAGTGAACTTTAATATTTGAGCCATTGTTTATTGTATCTGTGTAAAATTACATCAAGAATATCAATTTTCCCGAGCATCCCATCTTTCAATGCACGAAATTTCCTGCCAAGCCATTCTTTCATAATTCACAAGTTCCACATAACGCATATTTACTAAAACTCTGTCGCCAACTTCAATATCGCCCTGTTTTCCCTTCGCACCACCGCAATAACGATTTCCTCTTCTGTCAAAAATTTCATAAAGACGCACGTCTTTTTCAGCAATTGTTCCAGGAATAATCTTTGTAACCATGCCTGCAACTCTCTTTTCAGATGGCCTTGTAAGCCGCCGAATCGTCTCCCATAATCCGCCCATAAGATAAGTCCACAAGCGAGCATTAAAAATTTTTCTAATCATTTTGACTTATAATTCACTAAGACCTTCTGGCAAGATTTTCTTCGACAAAGGCATCATCTGGAGAAACAAAATTTCCGTTTCCTCCAAACAACATATAATAAGTTGAACCATCTTCTGCAACGTAGTATTGCTCTCCAGTTATGATGTAAGGGTCTTCGACCGGAAAATAAATGTCCACTTCTTGTCCATCAATCTCTGTTGTTACAATTTGTTCCTGCACGCCTGCACCACCAACCGTCATAACAATAGCTATCAAAACAGCATCTTCTGGAGCTTCAGAACTTTTTTCGTAGTGATTATCAGAATCCAAGAATCCTCTTTCAACCTTAGTTCCGTGATTAATATCATCAGGGTCATAATAAAAACTATAAAACACAACAATAGAATGTGGGTTGTCAGAACTCGCGTTATTAATCAAGCTGACCATCAAAGCGCTGTTTTCTGATTCAAACGAACAGTCGTCATCAACGCCGCTTCCTACACACCAGCTTAAACAACAACCATCCCCGTCAGCACATTCGGTTATGTTTTCATAAGAACAACTTCTTGGATTTCCAGAGCAAACCTCAACAGTGCAGGGATTATTATCATTGCAATCTAAGTCTTCAGAGCAATCATCTTCAGCAGAGCTTTGACATTCTGAATCCAATGTACCTGGATTTATGCAATCCGCGCCAGAAACCCCCTCATCACAATCTTCGTCAGAACAGCACACATAACTTAAGCAGTCTCCATTTTGCAGATACTGGCAGTCTCCGCACTGAATCAAAGTGTTAGCACAACTTGCATTTTCTGTTCCTCCTTCCAGGCAAATATCCTGGGTGCTTAAGTTTCCGTCATCGCAATCAAAATCTCCATAACATCTTGGACCAGTTGCGTTCCTTATCCCAGTTGTTTCATTTCCCACAGACAAACTCTCAGAATCAACTTCCTTATTAAAAAGAACAAAAGCAACTATCAAAACAACAACCACTGCAAGAATAATTAAAAAATAAAGAAGATAAACCCAGTTACTTCTTTTATTCTCTTCATAAGCAAGAGTTTCACCATCTTCTTCCATGGAATATAAAATGCAAACATTTACATTTAAAAAAACTTCCTAAATCCTCTTCTTAACCCATTTCTTATCAAAACTCTTAACCAAAGAAACAAAAGTAACAAGAACAATAAACGCACAAGTCAATGCAATAGCTTTTTGCCCAATTAAAAAACTCCATCCTCCGACAATAACACCGACAACAATCAACGCATTAAACCATTTTCTCCCGATAACAAGTTCATCGCGCGCCAGCCACGCCAGCAAAAACCCAACAGGAACCGCAAGCAGCAAAACAATTAATTCAAACAACATCGAAAAACTAAGAAAACCAGTTATAAAAAACTTTTTAAACCCTTGAAAAGTAGAGTGGTGATGACAGAGAGATCATATTACAAAACAGTCGAGGAAATCAAAGCAGGACTTTTAAGAACCTTGGAAGACTGGAATATAGCTATAGCTAAGGACGTAAGTATTTCCCCATGTCTTGCTTAAACTTTTTGTACTTCAAAAAATTTCTCAATTCTTTTTTCATCACTTCAAAACTTTCATGCACTCTTCCGCCATTCACTTCTCTCTTTGCCTGCCTCCAG
>JAHISS010000108.1 GCA_018817905.1 Nanobdellota archaeon | reverse complement strand
TTATCAATGGAAATCTCACGAAAAGAAAAGCCTTCAAAATTGTAAAGTTGCGCAAATGCTCTTTTGCCTCTAGAGGCCGCCATATCCTAAAATTTGGCTGTTTATGATATAAATCTATTCACACCAATACAGAAGTTCCATTTAGACTAAACTGATGAACTGATTTTGTCTCTTCTTGTTATCCAATCATCAAAATACTTTTAAACCAACTTGGGCATTTGTCGAGATGAAGAGGTTACAATTCGGTCCTGACGGGAAATTAGTCGGTGTTGACGGCAGGTTTGCTGATTTCTCTGAGGAAAAAAAAGCTGTGAAGAAATTCTCGAGAAGCTTTGTCAAGTTGAAAACATCTTCTGACCTGGATTTTCTTAAGGAAGCGAAGAAGATTGATAACATCTTTGACAAAGATTACTGGAGCTTGTATGAAAACGATAAAGCGCTTGCGCCGCTGAAATTTTCAAACGGGAAAACGCAGGAAGATATTGTTAAGGAAGTTGTTTCTTTGATTAAAGACGGGCGGAAGGTTATTTTTCTTCACGGCGTCTGTGGAACGGGAAAAAGTGCGATTGCGCTGAACATTGCGAGGAGCTTGGGAAGCGCTTCGATTGTTGTTCCGATAAAGAGTTTGCAAAAACAATATGAAAAGGATTACATGGGGGAGAAGTATGTTGTTAAGGAAAACGGAGAGAAAATGAAAATCGCGATGATTACTGGGAGGGAAAACCACGATTCGATTATTGAGCCGGGGAAGTCGTGCGGATGGCCGTTTTTGCCGGATACGATTAAGATTACAGAAAAAAATGCAAATAAACTGAAAGAATATTACGAAGACAATCCGTTTGTCAGCGGCGATGTTCCGCCTTCATTGAGAAGACTTCGGAGAATTTCAATTGCGCCGACAAATCCGTATTGGAGTCCGATTTTGCCGATAGAGATTGAGTTGAAACAACTGAGCGATGCGAGGAAGAGGAAATACGTCGGGATGAATGACAGGGAATTTGTTTTTTATCATAGAAAGCAAGGTTGTTCTTATTACGACCAGTATTTGGCGTATTTCGAAGCTGACGTTATAATTTTTAATTCTGCGAAATATCTTGCAGAAGTCGCGCTCGGGCGGAAGCCGAGGACAGACGTGGAAATCATTGACGAAGCTGACGAGTTTTTGGACAAATTTTCTAACAGTGTTGAGCTGAATTTGACGCGGTTGGCAAGTGCGCTGAAAATAATTGTGCCAGACCACGAGAACGCCGAATATTCTATTGAGAAAATTCTTAAGTTGATTGACTTGGAAGAGAAAAACAAGCGGGCGCTGGGAGTTGACGAGAACGAGGTCAGCCATATTAACCAAACGAAAATAGAAGAAATGCTGAAACTTTTTCTTTCTGACCTTGAGCTGGAAGCGGAGATTGAAATTGACGAAATGAATTATGCGAATTCTGCTGTCGAGGCGGCGCGGGATTTCCACGAGTCTTTCAAAGACACCTACTTGACTTATAAAAAAGAAGATGACAATCTGATTGTGAGATTGGTGACGACGGATTTGTCGAAGAAGTTTAGGGAAATTGTTGACGGGAACAAGGCAGTTGTTCTGATGTCTGGGACGCTGCATTCTGACAAAGTCTTGAAACACATTTTCGGCATTGAGGATTTCGCGAGAGTTGACGCTGAAACTTTGAACCAGGGAACGATTGAGATTTGCAGAACAGGGAGAGAGTTTGACTGCAGATACAGTAATTTAAAATCCAGAGGAAATTCGCGGGAAGAATACTTGGTGGCTCTTTCAGAAGCTGTTGAAAAATCTAAAAAACCTTCGTTGGTTCATGTGAATGCATTTCACGATTTGCCGAGGGAAGATGAAATTTTTAAGATGAATGTTTTTAATCTTGTTTCAGGTGAAAAGCTGAGGAGTTCGCAGGGGCGCGATAATAGCGGTGAGGCGATAGTTGAGTTTAAAGCTGGGAAGAAGGATATTTTGTTTACGACGAAATGCTCGCGCGGCATTGATTTTCCCGGCGATATGTGCAGGTCTGTTATTTTCACGAAATATCCGAATCCAAGTGTGCAGGATACTTTTTGGAAGATTTTGAAAGAAACGCATTCAGAATATTATTGGGAGTTTTATAAGGACAGGGCTCGGCGCGATTTTTTGCAGAGGATTTATCGTGCTGTTCGCAGTAAGGATGATCATGTTTATGTTTTGTCGCCGGACTCGCGGGTGCTGGAGGCGGTTAGGGAGCTGCAGTTGCAGGGGGTTGGGTGATGGGTTGAAGCGGTTAGGCAGTTACAGGTTAATAGGAAGTAGAGGGATTTAGACAGAAAATGTTATAAAGCGTTTTGTCTTTTTTACAAAATGAAAACCACCTACCCGAAGGAGTTAATCCGTTATTACATAAAATATTGGTATGTTTTTTTGTTATTCATAATAATTTTTGTTTTGATTTTATTTCTGCCACTGCAACAAATGGGTGTATTTTTAGGACTCTTTCTGGTGTTTATTGGACTGTTTACTTTTGTCTCAACCTATAAAGAACTTCCGATACTAACTAACTTTCCTGCTTACAAAATATATCAAAAGGTTGGAAGAAAAGATTTTCCTAAATTTTATTTTTACTTATTTTCCTTTGCTGCTGTTGTTATTGGTTTATTTTTAACACTTGGAGGTGTATTTAATTTCATTGGCAATTAAGAGATTAGATAACTTTAAATACACACTTTCTTGTATATTTTTGCTAAGATTGAGATTTTCTTTTTCTTGGTAGGAAATAAATGAACGCAGGAGGAAGAAAGTGAGTGCAAAGATTTACGTTGGAAATCTGCCTTTTAACATTGGACAGAAAGAACTTGGCGAGCTTTTCGCGCAATTTGGCGAAATAAGTGAAGCAGTAGTTATATCTGACAAGTATTCTGGAAGGTCGAAGGGATTTGGATTTGTTACTTTTGCCGATGATGCAGCTGCTCAAAAAGCAATTGCAGACATGGACGGAAAAGAAATTGAAGGAAGACCCCTTAAAGTAAACGAAGCTAAGCCGGTAGAATCACGTTAGTTAGAGCTTAGTTTATTTTATTTTTCTTTTTTATTTTATTTTATTTTTCGAGGTGATTGATTACTTTGGTTTTGAAACAGATAAAGGAATTGCCGGCCTACAAGTTACCCCACCCAACCCCACAACTCCAACTAATCCGATATTATCCAAAACTCAATTAATGTTACATCGATTGGTTTTATTATTAATCTAATGAGTTGGTTGGAAGTGAAACTATTTTCTAAAGGATTTTATAATTTATATACTGCAAGTTACCCCACCCAACCCCACTAACTCAAATAATTATCCACAAATCCAATCAACTCTATGCTCCTGATTGATTTTATTATTTAATGGGGGCTGGCTATAATTTAAGCTATTTTTTCAAAAATTATATACTAAAATTTAATTGAAAAGAAATCCCCCCATCTTGTTACGGGGTAAAAATATATTTTTCTGGTTTCCACCCCAGCCCCACCTCAAGATTATCACATAAACCAGAAGCGATATGGTGATTTTCTTTTAATTTTACTTGCTGCGATTTTTTGATAATATTTTTAGTTTGGGGATGGCTATTCATCTTGGCTTGTCAAGAATTCGTCTAAATAACTCAGATATTGCTCTTCTGTTTTCGCGCTGACGTAATAATTACAGCCGATTAAGAAGGTTGGCGTGTAGAGAATATTTATTTTGTAGTCTTCTAATTGCGCGAAGTTTTCTGGTTCTGACAGGTCTAAGATTTCCGGAGTTATTGCTTTTGATTCGCAGGCCTTGAGAAAAATCGGCTTTGTCTCCTGGCAGTATCCGCAATACTTTGACTCAAGCATGATGACTTTGTCTGTCAATCCGCGGGACTGGCATTCTTCGTTTGTGAAGGCTCCGTCGCTTGAGATTGTGATGATTTCATTATTTGGTTTGTTTACTAAAACTAATATCAATGCTGCGAGAATTATTAAAACCGCTACTGTGCCGATTGTCTTTGTTCTTTTTTTCATTCTTCTATTCTAAAATTCCTGCTGTTTAAAATATTTTGTATTTTGAGTGAAGTTCCCAACCGCAACAAGACTGCGAAATATTCAAATAAAATCAAAAACTATCATTATCAATAATACATAACCCTATCGATTCTGTTGATGAGATAATCATTTGTGGGGTGGCATTTAACCAGTATAGCGAGCTGCGGGGATTTCTTTTCAATTAAATTTGATAGAACACTAAAATTACAAAATCTGTATGATAATAATTATTTAGAAAATGTTTGGTGGTGGGTTGGTGTAATAATTTTAGGGATGGGGGTTGGAGGAAAATAATTTTACAATTTTACATTGCAAGAAACGAATTAATAACTGCATGTTGCATAAACTTGTTTTAGAAAATGTTTATATAGAAAAAAGTGTTTATAGAAAGGAGAAGGAGGATAAATGGCGCGCAGACATAAGAAAATAAAGGATTTATTGGGAAAGTATAGACGGCGAAGTGTTCAGAAAGTGCGAAAGCTGAAGTTTGAAGGAATTGGTGGTTTGGATGTTTACAACGTTACTGCGCCGTTCCGAGTAAAGCAAACGCAGTTTATTTTAGGGAGAGCTGAGGAGAGGAACATTGAAACAGGAACGCGGGTGATGTTTTTCCGACGGCAGAGACATTCGCGAAAGTGGCATGTGGATCCATCTTGTCCTGTTTTTGATTTGCAGGACCCGTTTATTTTTGAGTTTGAAAAACTTATTGTTTTGGGGGGAGTAGAAATACAACAAAAATCTAACAAGCGCGGGCTGAGTTATCGGACGGTTTTTTTCAAGGGGGCTGATATTCACAACTTAAGAAAATTCGCTGTCGGGCCTTGGGGAATGAAAGGCGTCAGGTTTGTTCTGCTTCCGAATAAAAAAATTGGTGTGTTCACGCGACCGCAGGGAAAGCGAGGGCGGCGCGGGAAAATAGGTTTTGTAATCCTTGATTCATTAAAAAAACTGACACCACGCACTTTGTCAAGAGCGCAGATTCTTGGCGGGCAATTTGCGCGGGGAGAGTGGGGCGGTGTTGATGAAATTCATTTTTTGAAAAACGGAAAGCTCGGCGTGCTTGGCCATATTGCCTGTTTTACACGCGATAAGAAAAGATGGTATTACCCAATGACGTTTGTTTTTGATTATGAAAAAAGAAAATTCTCTGGAATGAAAATAATTGCGCGGCGGTCTGAAATTCCTAAGGGAGAGACAAAACGGGGCGATTTGTATAATGTGCTTTATCCTGGCGGGATAATTCGTAATGGGGATGGAAAGGGAATTGCAAAATTGTATGTCGGGGTTAGCGACGCGGAAGCTTATGAAATCACGCTGAAAGATCCGTTTCTTGAGTATGAAGCGGAGAAGAAGGTTTAGAGCTGGTGTTGTTTTGGTTCTGGGAATATGCAAGTCACCCCCCTAACCCCTGACAGTTATCCATAAATTCAACCAGCATTATAATCCTGATTGGTTTTATTATTAATTCAAGGGTTGGCTGCAATTTTTGCTAACTGTGGTATACAGTTATTAATTCGTTTTTGTTACAACTCAAAGAATAGCAAGATTATTTCCCCACCCAACTCTCGTCCCCACCACCAAATATTTTTTGAATAATCATTATCAAATAAATCTTGTGAGCGTAGCGATTATTAATTTGGCTATTTAGACAGGCGAACTAATTTTCGTATACTCCTGCAATTTTTGCTAACCGAATTTGGGACAGGATTAAAGCCTGAATAAGTTATGC
>JAHISS010000107.1 GCA_018817905.1 Nanobdellota archaeon | reverse complement strand
TCCAACTTTGTTTTTTCTATAACCTTGTTTTACTGCAGACAATTTCTTACAAAATTGGCATTTTGTTTTCATAGCATTAACCTCCTTTCAGAGAGGTTAAACTATCAAACTATATAAATCTGACGTTAATTGGACAGTATCTCTTGCCTGTCTCTTATAAGTATGTTATCAATCAATTTCTTTATTTCATCAGTTTTTATTTCACTTATCTCACTGTATATGACGTGAGAATTTTTGTTTAAAGGCCCCATATGCTCCAAACTTAGATATTTGGGAATTAATGCAATTAACTTTGTTTTAGCAGCCCATGCTAAATGCATGGGACCACCATCCGGAGCAATTATTAAATTACTACGCTTGAAAAGAAGATAAACCATTCTAAGACTTTGATTTATACATCTTATAGCTCCTCTATTCCTCTTCCAAAGATAATTTATCTTTTTTGCATTACTTCCAACCAAAAAAATGTCATATTCAGGATAACCACCTCTAATATACTTAATAATGTTATTAAATTTGTTTAAGGACCATTGTTTTCTTTCAGAACTAGCGTCAGGGACAATGCATATAAACGGCTTTAGCATGTTGGAATCTTGATTTACAAAAGCTTTTAGATTGTTTACATCCTCTTTGTCAGTCACGATATCCGGCCAATTGTCCTTGTTGTCCATATTCAATGCAAAGTTAACCAAATTCAAATCATTAATGCTCGCATGAATGGTTATGTTATTTTTATAAGGAAGAGCATCAGTCAGGAATCTTTTGGACTTATTAAAAGGATGGTCATAGTATGCTACTCTTTTCTTTATTCTCCCAAGATACAAGAAGAAAAAAAGAGTCATATAGCTTGATCTTAAATCAATACCTATGTCAAACTTCTCTTTTTTTATTCTCTTGATTATCTTAAAGTAGTTATTAAATGATGCTATTGTTTTCTCCCTCCAGAATGGATTGCACACAATTATGCCATCAACATTCTTATTCTTTTCAATCAATTCCTTATTAATTGATGAACAAAGCACAGTTATTTTTGAATCAGGATGTTTTTTCTTGATTTCTCTGAATACTCCTGAAGAAATAACCATATCCCCGATGCAATCATTCCTTATAAGAATTATTTTAATCGGTCTTCTTACTTTTTCACTTGTTTTAATCATTTTCATTTTAACGAAGAGATGTTAGTCTTAAATTTCTCTTTAGTTTAGCAAATAATAATTTAAACTGCTTCCTTTTAACATATCCCATTATCTTTGGAACTGAGGATATAAGCAAGTTCTTTCTTTCAATCCCCTTTACTAATGAGACTAAAATAGCAGGATTTTTTTTCATTGATTTATAACACCATTTAATTAACCAATCAGGATATCCTTTTGATGCAAGATAGTAAAGGCCATTCCAAAGCAAGTCTGTATTTGAAAAATTCTGTAAAAATTTATCATCCCATCTGTGGTATACTCTTTCTTTATTTTCTTCAAGGTCTTTTTCACTGATAAGTCCGTCTTCTAATGCCATTTCAGTAAGCTTGTTAGGGAAGAATAGGAGGTTATACGTAAGCAAAATTATTGGCTTAGGCAATTTCACCAGTAAATTAAGGTTTTCTTTCTTGTCAGATTCAGTTTCATAAGGATTTCCCAGTATTAAATCGCAAACAGCCCTAATCTTATATTTATTCAGGATTTTAATGGAATTGACGATTTGTTCATTAGATTCTGGTCGATGATAAATTTCCTTTCGAAGCTTTTCAGAACCACTTTGTATTCCAATATTAACTTCGTATAATGCCATATCTTTCAGAACTTTTATAGTTTCATCCTTAACATAAACGGGGTGAACATAGCAATAAAAAGGAAGACCAATATGTCTCTTATATAATGGATTAAACTTTTTAATCCATTCAAGATCATAAGAAAAAACATCATCAATGAAATATACTTTTTTGATTGAGGGCCAACTTTTCTTTGCTAGTACTAATTCTTCTATCACATTTTCCACACTCCTCCTTCTGAGATACCTACCTTTGCCGTGATAAATCTCCCTCAAAGATCCCCCATTACAAAAAGAACAGGAAAAAGGACAACCTCTTGTGGTCATAATTGTATAAACTATTTGATGATCTGGGAATATATTCTCACAAGAACATTTATTATCTTCTACATAGTACTTGTTTGAATCAGAAAAATCAGGAAAGGGAATTTTATCTAAGTCCTCTTCTAAATGTGCTAAATCATTTTTAATTATCTTTTTGCCAAATTTTATCCAAATATTCTTAACGTTCTCAATACTCTTCTTTTTATCTATTAAATCAGCAAGATTCACCAATGCTTCTTCTCCCTCACCTATACAGATCATATCTGCAAACTTTAAGCAGTCCATTGGCTTTATGGTGGGATGCACCCCTCCCCAAATTATCTTGGTATCTATTTCTTTTCTGATATCTTTTGTTAATCTGGTTGCAATTTTAAAACATCTCGATCTTAAACTAATGCCAATCAATTGAGGTTTAATCTCGTTAATTTTATCCAGCAAAAGTTTAACTTCCTTTTTTGTCACATTTGTCAAGTTTCCAGATTTAAAGAAGATACTATGCACTTCATACCCTTTTTCATCAAGAACTTTATGCAGAATTCTAGGCCCAATAGAAGCGGTATCATAAAGTGAAATTAGTACGATTTTGGTCATCTTTTTATTTTTATTCTTTTCAATCAGTTCCTTATTAATTAATGAACAAAGCACAGTTATTTTTGAATCAGGATGTTTTTTCTTAATTTCCCTGGATACTCCCGAAGAGATAGCCTTATCTTTAAGACAATCGTTCTTTATTAACGGCATTTTAAAGGATTCCATTTGAGTTACTGTTTTTATTCTTTGTAAGCTAATAAAAAAGAAGCTTATAAAGTTTAGCACGTACTTTCAATTTTATATTAAATAATATATCTGTGCAGCAAAAAGTCCAGGAATAAATCTTGCTAAAATCCTTCTCGTCGCGAGGGGTAGATATCTCCCCCCAGTTACCCCAAAAAGGAAGTATTTCTTTAAATAACCTTTAAAAAAAAGCTGAATCAATTCTTCCGCACTTTGGATATCAAACAAATATTTATGTCCATTTTTGTCGTATCCTTTCAGACTGGGGGGTACACCAAACAAAAATTTTATTCTATTATCTATTGTAAACTCGTTGGGTAGTCCTACCAAAATATATTTATTAGAAATTCTTTTTGCTTCAGCTATAAGGTTTTCAAATTCAAAAAGATGCTCTAATATTTGAGACAAGACAACTAAATTTATAGACTTACTTCGAAGGGGAATTTTTTGCAGCCCGTTTAAATCCATCATTATATCGGCGTTTGAATAATCCATCGTTAACGTTTTATATCTCTCTGAGAACAGACTTGGTTTAACTGATCCAATGTCTAAGACAGTTTTAACATCTTTCGGAACCAAGTTAAGAATCTGCTTAGGTCTATCCTTCATCCCAAGAGGCACTTTATTTTCCATTTTTCTTAAAAACATAATAAGGATGTAAATCTTTTGGGTTATCTCTCTTAGTTTCAACATACTTCAAGGAGGTATTTTTTTCAATCAGATCCCTCTGTTTCTTCAAATTACCATAGTATGTATAGAATCCACCGAAAGGTTGCTGTTCATATTTGTATCTTGAAAAAATGGATCCCTTCATGAGATTTCTAAAAATAAACTTAGGTCTAAATTTTTTTACTAAAACAGAAGGGTCATGGGAGCTATAAATAAAATATCCCCCCTTTTTTAAAGCTCTTTCAATTTCTTCCAATGCTCGAATTCTCTCTTTTTCGGGATAGATGTAATCTAATCCATTGTAAGAAAAAAAGACAATATCAAAACTCTCATTGGAGAATTTTAAATCGCAGGCATCGCCTATTTCAAAATTTATTTGAGGAAAATTGTCTTTAGCCGCTTTAACCATATCTTCAACTATTTCTACCCCCACGACATCATAACCCCTATCGAACAATTCTTTAGTTGTTCTTCCACATCCACAACCCAAATCTAAAATTTTCCCTTTGAAATACTTTTCAATTAGATATTTTTCTTTTTCAAAAATTTTATTAATTGTAGAGAAATGCTGAATTGATTCTTTATTCTCATATTCGTTTTTGTTTTTTTTATGTTTACTTCTTCTTTGAATAGGTCTTCCTTTGATTCTATCCCAGAACCATCTTCCAAATGCGAAGTTCCTAATCGCTTTTCTTCCAAGAATGTATGCTGGGTTTTTGCTGTAAATATAGTAATATACAACCTTTCCACCCCATTTTTCTTTAAATTCATTGATTCCAGCAAGATGCCCTCGAGATTTAATCTGCCAGCCCCCAAGATCCACATATTTTTTCCCAAGTTTTTTTCCGTATAAAATAGCATTCCAATATAAAAAGTCATTCACCCTCAAGTCTTGGAACTCAATTAGAGAAGCAAACGCCTTAAAGACAATTTTATCTTTTAATTCTTCAATAATCCCACCGCCCAGGATTTTGCCCCTTTTTTTTACTACAACTAATTTATAATTCTCTTTTTTAAATTCACTGATATCTTGCGATTCTATTCCCCCCGCTTTCCACACTTTTTGATAGATTAGATACCATTTGTCTAACTCTTCTTTTGTTTTTACCTCTTGAAATAAAAGCCCCACATTTTCAGCCTTTTTTACATTCTTTCTCCTGCTTCTATCTGCGTTTTTTAAAAGCTCCGCTTCAGACAAACTAAGATCTATAATAATTGTGGCTTGTATGTCTTTAAATCCTTTCCACTTCATAATCTAAAGTAAGACTATATATTTAAAAATATATTTGTTCTCCCTCCAAAATGAGGTTCTTATTAAGCGTCGATACGGAAGCAGACTTTTGGAAGTATATTCAAAATCCGTTTTATAGTTTTTCTAAAATTTATCAAATAAAATGGCGCCTTAATAAAATAAGAGGTAAATTTATCTATGCTAAAAATCGCCAAGGCCTTAAAAATCTAGTAACATTTTTTAAGGAAAATCAAATTCCTGCAACATTTAACATTACTGGGCATCTTTATTTAAAGTCTTGTAATGGATGGCCGCATTTTAATGAATTAAAACCCAAAGCAAAATGGTTTTTTAAAAAAAATTGGTATTACTGGGATCCTAAATCAGGCTATTCTGAATATCCGGGACTCTACCTTGGAGACTTTATAGAAAAAGAGATGAAAAACAATCCCCTTTTTGATTTGGGAATCCATGGTTTTGCACATGAGTGTTGGCCATTAGAAGAATCAAAAATCGTTGATTCAGGTATACGCGCTGCAAAAAATGCAGCAAATAAAATAGGAGTAAGCCCTGTTTCATGTTCTTCTCCGTTTAATATAACTGAAGACAAGTCTAATCCTTCTGTCCTATATTCTGCTTTAAGAAAAAATGGTTTTAAGATTATAAGGTATACCGGGCTGGAGGATTTTCCAAAAAAAATGACTCACAAATTTAAAGTTATTCCTCCATTTAAAAGATACGGATTAACCTTTGTGCATGTTTCATCTACTTTTGATGGAACAAGTAAGCCAGGCAGGATAAAAAGAATATTAAAAGATATAGAAGAAAATGCAAATAAACGTGATAAAAACGCAGTATATTGTCTTTGTTGCCATGACTTCACCTTTAAAAGTTTGAAAAATTTAAAGATAATTTTAAATACTGTTCTTAAGTTAAAGAAAAAAGGAAAAATTGAATTAATTAATATGAGAGATTTGTTAAAAAATGGAAATGAGGACTAAATAAAGAATGGAATGAGAAAGAGCATATAAATAGCCGAGTAGAAACAAACCCGAGCTGATTAGAGAATATAAGTAATATGTCTGAAAAGGGAATGGGGCGTTAAAATGAAAGAACAAACAACGAATATGGGAACAGAACAAACACACAAGGAAGTTTATTACGGCGAATATAAAAAGGAAATACCAAAACAATTTAGAGGGAGGAACATTTACCGAAAAAAATGAAAAAGTTAAATTTTGGATGCGGATTGGATATAAAGGAAGGGTTTGATAATTTTGATAAAAAAGATTTTGATTTTGAGGTATTTCCATATCCAATTAAGGATAATACTTATGATTATATTTTTACAAGAGATGTATTAGAACATTTAAGATGGACAGAAAATGTGTTAAATGAATTACACAGGATTTGTAAGACTAATGGAATAATAGAGATTTATGTACCTCATTTTAATAATGAGGGTTCATTTAGTATGCTTGGGCATGTTAGTTATTTTGCAGAAGCTACATTTGAATATTTAACAATGCCGGTAACAGACTGGGGAGAAGAAAATAAAGGGTGGGAAATTGTCGAATTAGAAGTTGAACCATCACCAAATTTTGGTGTATATATTCCTAAGTTTTTAAGAAGGAAGTTAAGTTTAGTTATTCGCGGAGTTTTTAAAGAAATTCATGTGAAATTAAAAGTGATAAAATGAAATCAAGAAGTAAATTAGTCTATTCATGTAAGAAGGTTACCCCCAAGAGACGAATGACTCAAATGCAATCTAAGGAATTACAGAATATAAGGAAAGTTGGAGAGCACGAAAGAAAAAGAGTATTACTGATAAATCCTAAAAAAATAGGTTCTTCTAATGTTACGTTTCCTCACAACGGACTTGCAATTTTGTCAGGAATTCTAAAAAAAAGAGGACATGAAACTCTCATAGTAGATTACGCTTTTTTAAGAGGCAAAATTCCTAGCGTGTTTAATTTTATAGAGAAATTCAAACCAGATTTGGTCGGAGTAAGTATGTATGCCTTTAATGCTCGCGAAGGCATGGAAATAATATCAGAGATTAATAAGTCTAGTCCCAATTTACCAATTCTTACCGGGGGCCCATTTGCTACGTTATACACTGATGAATTAAAGAAAAATAAATCCGCAGACTATATATTTATAGGGGAAGCTGAGCTTACTCTTTTAAATGTTGTTGAAAATGCAAAAAAAGAAAGGGTGCCAAAAATTATTAATTCTAATAGTCCTCTCGATTTAAATGATATTCCAATACCCGAATTCAAATCTTTTTACCAGTGGGAAATTATAAGGAACTATCCCATAATGACTTCCAGGGGATGCCCTTTTAAATGTAGCTTTTGCGTTGGAATTAACCTGGCCCACAAGCGCTGGAGGCATAGAGAAATTGAGGGTTGTATTAAAGAAATTAAATCTGCCTTAGAAATCTCGCCCCATCTGAGGATTAGTATATTCGATGATTGCCCGACTGTATGGAAGGAAAGATTTAAACAATTTCTAAGAGCCTATAAAAAAGAGACAAATGCAAATCTTAATGTTATCAATACAAGGGCTGATGGAATTGATAGAGAACTGCTAATATTGCTGAAAGAATGTAATTGTCGCGAAATAGGGATCGGGGTAGAACATGCACACCCAGAAGTTTTCAAGCATGTTAATAAAGGGGAGACATTAAAAGAAATTGAAGATGCGTGTAATCTGGTTAAGGATTGCGGGTTTGGATTAACTATTTCTTTTGTTGTAGGTCTCCCTTATGACAACTTAGAGAGAATAAAAGAATCAATCAAATTTGCTAATAGGGTTAAACCAAATCATATGACAATAAATCCAATAGTTCCTTTTAGAGGCACCCCCGTTAGGGCATGGTTTGAAAAAAATGGAACAATATTAAGAAATGAGTTAGAGCCTTATGAAAAATCTTTAGATGCATTTGAATGTGAAGAACCATATGTTGAGACTCCAGATTTTAACAGATATGAGAGAAGAAAAGCATTTTATATGTTTATGTTCAGAACAGGATATATATTATTCAAATGGAATAAGTTAAGAAAAGTTTGGAGTATCGCAAAACAATACGGTTTAAAGGAAGATTTTATGCTCTGGATTCCAAAAGGAATAAAGAGGAATTTTATTCTTAAGAAGATGGAGGCCATATATGCGATTGAAATACTCAGAAAAGAAGGGGTAAGAGAATTGATTAGGAGACATAAGCAGAGAATTAAGTTATATTGATTTTTCCTCTTGAAATCCTTAACTTTAAAGCTGACAAACGAGTTGCAAATTTTTAAAAAGAGCCTTTCTGAGGTTATTTTTCAAACAGCATGAAAATGCAAGATTGAGGCATCTTCAGGAATCATCGTTGGATTCAAAAGTTTGTGGTTTTGCTTGAATACTTACTCTGGTAAATGTTGCCACGAGTCATGTGGGAAATTAAAGGGGCACCACGCGCAAAATCCTTCCAAAGAACGTTCATAGAAAATCTTCTTCAGAATATTTAAAAACTTCCTTTGTTCTGATTCTTCTATGACTATACTGGTTACGGGTGGTGCAGGGTTCATAGGTAGCCACGCCATAGACAGATTAATAGAAAAAGGAGAAAATATAGTCTGTGTAGACAACTTCAACGACTTTTATAATCCTCAGATAAAAGAAAAGAATATAAGGCACAATCTTTCTAAGAATAATTTTAAGTTGTATAAAGTAGACATTGAAAATTTTGAAGAATTAAAGAGGGTTTTTGAAGAGAATAGTCTAACTAAAATAATCCATCTAGCAGCAAGAGCAGGGGTAAGGCCGTCTATAAAAAACCCCGCCCAATATTTAAAGACAAATATAGCTGGGACATTCAATTTGCTAGAATTATCAAAAATATTTGGAATTAAAAAATTTGTTTTTGCCTCAAGCTCTAGCGTGTATGGCAACAGACAAGACGATTTTTTTAATGAAACAGATAATACTGATAAACCAATAAGTCCTTATGCGGTAACAAAAAAATCCGGAGAACTAATCTGTTATACTTATAACTCCATCTACAAAATACCCGTTGCCTGCTTAAGATTTTTCACAGTATATGGGCCTCGGGGAAGAGTAGATATGGCTCCTATGAAATTTACAAAACTGATTGATAGTAATGAAGAGATTGAGATATATGGGGATATAAACATGGAAAGAGATTATACTTATGTGTCAGATATTGTTGAAGGCATTCTTGTAGCATTAGAGAAGGAATTCTCTTACGAAATATTCAATTTAGGAAATTCTAATCCAATCAAATTAATTACTCTTATAACTTTAATAGAAAAAGAACTTGGAAAAAAAGCCAAATTAAAATATATCTCTCCTCAAGAAGGAGATGTACAAAAAACATTTGCAAATATAAATAAAGCAAAAGAAATTCTCAATTACAAACCAAATATCTCAATAGAACAAGGTATAAAAGAAATGGTAGCTTGGTATAATATCAATAAAAAGGAGGCGGCAATCCGAGACGATAGAAAAAAATTTGTGAACTTCCGATACGATTTATCTTAATATTCGTTGATTTATAAACACATAAATTAACTAACACCCCTCAATTAATCCCAAGTCAAACTTTGAACCATCTTCCCATTTAGCAAAAATTTATAAATCTGTTTAATGAATCGAATCTATGATCGCACAATCTAAACCTTATTTAATTTCAAGAAATTTTTGCAAAAAGATTTATCACCAGTTAAAAAAACCAAGAAAAACAAAATTTCCCGAAATTATTAGTATAGAACTTTCTACACTTTGTAACGCAAAATGTAAATTTTGTCCTCATTCAAATATTCATGAGAAAGATAAAAAAAGAGCCATCAACATGTCAGAGGAAGTTTTTAGAAAAATAATTGATCAGTGTGTCGATCACAAAGAACTAAAATTAATTAAACCAAGCTTGTTTGGAGAGCCATCTATTACTCCTCATCTATTTGAAAGATTAGAATACATCAAAGAGAAGTTGCCAACCGTAAAAATTAGATTGATAAGCAATGGTCTGGCAATGACCCCTGAAAAAATTGATAAATTAGTAGAAAATCGCCTTTGCGATGAGATTAATTTTAGTTTAGATGCAGATGAGAAAGAAACTTTTGAAAAGTTTAAAGGAATAAGCTGGGACAAAGTAATAAGAAATATCAATTATTCCATTTTAAGAAACAATGAGTCTGGAAAGAGAATCAGAATAATCTTAAGTTTTGTCTGCACCCCAGAAAATGAAGGGCAATTAAAAGGTTTTAAAGAAAGATGGAAAGGAAAAGTACAAGGGTTTCACATTGGTTCTGAGTCAGGAGTTAGGAGAAGAAAGAATTTAATTAATAAAAAAACAACTTTGCCTTGCCCTCAAATTTTTAATAGACTAAATTTTTTAAGTGATGGGAGGGCAGTTCTTTGTTGTATCGATGCCTATGGGGAGGTAATTGTTGGGGACATCAAAGAACAAAACTTATTAGATATATGGAATAGTCCAAAATTTGGGAATATCAGAAGATTGCATCTTAACGGAGAAAAATATAAAATACCTCTTTGTAATATCTGCGAAGAATGGTACTAGCAAAATGAGAATTTTATTTATCCATCATTCCCTGAAAAAGAATATTAATAAGTTTAGAGGATCAATTAACATTTATTCACAATTGTTCAAAAAAAATGGACACAAAGTTGAAATTATTCCAAGAGAAGGGTGGTCAGCATTCTTTAAAAAATATAACTCCTTTAAGCCAAATATTATAATCACCTGTGGCCCAATCGCCGGGTTTATTGCGCTATTTAATAAGCTGGGGCTAATTAAGTCTAAACTAATTTTTCATTGGGGGGATAATTATGAAGAAACTGCAAATGAAAGATGGAAAAGGTATTTTTTAAGATTTTTAGAAGAATTGGCAGTGAAGTATTCAGATATTATAATCTCAATTTCAAGATATAGGCTGGAGAGAGGGATAAATGAATTTAATAAAAAAGAAAATAAAAATATTTTTTATCTCCCGATGGGCTATAACCCAAACTTTTTAAAAAAAGCTAAAAGAATTAAACTTCCTGGGAAAAATAAAATAAAAGTTGTTTATTCTGGAGAACTTTCAAGGGTAAAAAAATATCCCGAACTTAAAAAAGCAATTGAAAAATTAAAGAAGATAGATTTTGTTCTTGTAGGAGGCGTTGAAAATGGAGAAAAAACCAAAAATACTCAAAATTCATTTTATCTTGGCTGGAAAGAACCGAACGAAGTGTATGGCCATCTTCTTTCTGCAGATTTTCTTTTATTAACTGAAGACAATGATAGCTCATCAAAATTATTCGAATATCAAGTTCTTGGTAAACCTGTTTTGGCGCCAAGGGGAAAAATCTCAAAATATCTTGACTTTAAAAACAATCTTTATTATGATGGCTTCTTAGACATTTCAAAATTAATAAAAACAAAAAAGAAATTTAAACCGCAAAAGATAAAAGCCTGGGATGAATTATCTAAAAAGTATCTTAAAATAATAACTAAAAATTAAAAACCAAAAGAAAATGAAAATACTTGAACTCTCCCCATTTTCAGCAGGAATTTGCGGAGTCTGGACAAGAGTACTTGGAGAAGCCGAACGTTTAGCTAAAAATCACGAAGTACATGTTTTTTCTTCAAATATCGAAAGAGGAACGGGAAAAAATAAAATAGTCAAGCCCTATGAAGTAATAAATAAGGTCAAGATAACCAGATTTCCAGCAAAGGCTTCTTTCGGCCAGAATACATTCTTCTGGGGTTTTACAGAAGAAGCATTAAAACTAAAGCCAGATATAATAATCACTCATGCATATCGTCAATACTATTCAACAAAAGCATTAAAGATAGCAAAAAGATTGGGGGTTCCATGTTTTCTCGTAACACACGCACCTTTTTTAGATAAAAAATTAAGAAATTGGAAGTTAAATTCGGCTGTTTTTCTTTACGACAAATTAATCGGCAAAAGAATTTTGAATCAATATACAAAAATCATAGCTATAACAAGATGGGAAATACCTTATCTTCTAAACCTCGGTTGTAAAAAAGATAAAATTATCTATATTCCTAACGGGATCCCAGAAGAATTTTTCAAACAAAAAAAAGAAAAAGAGCAAAATAAAATATTGTTCTTGGGAAGAATTGCTCCAATAAAGGACATAGAAACTTTGATTAAAGCTTTTAGCTTAATGGTGGATAAAAAAATAAAACTTGAAATTGTCGGACCAGCAGAAAAAGATTATCTTAACGAATTAAAAGCGCTCTCAACCCGATTGAATTTAAAACAGAGAATTATTTTTTCAAAACCAATATATGACTTAAAAGAAAAGATAAAAAAAATTGATTCTGCCAGAATATTTGTTCTTTCTTCAAAACGGGAAGGAATGCCACAGTCATTAATAGAAGCAATGGCAAGACAAAAAATAGTTGTCTCAAGTAAAAGTGATGGGGGGAAAGAAATAATAAACGGCGGGCAAAATGGTTATCTTTTTACAATAGGGAATGCGCAAGAACTTGCTGAAAAAATAGACATTTCTTTATCAAGAAACCAAAAAGAGATTAAAAAGGAAGCTAAAAAAAGTGTAGAGCAGTTCTCCTGGGATAAATTAATTAAAAAAATAGAAAATTATATTTTGAATGATGTAAAGGTTTAAAAAATCTCTTATTTCTTTCAACTTTATGAAAATAACCCTAATCTCAACAGCAACATACCCTTCAGACCAGGGAATAAGAACAATTTCAGCAGTTCTAAAAAAAGAAGGTCACGACGTAAACTTAGTTTTTATGACGTTAAGCGAGGACTATTCAAGAAACTATACAAAGTCAGAACTAACCCAACTCGCCAAACTCTGCAAAAACTCTCAATTAATCGGAATAAATTCTTTCGCATTCACAGCTAACCGCGCCAATCGTATAATCAGTTTCCTCAAAAAATTAAATATTCCCATAGTTTACGGAGGAGTTCACGCCACAATTTGTCCAGAAGATTGCATAAAACACGTAGACATCGTGTGCGTCGGAGAAGGCGAAGGTGCAATTGTAGATTTAGTCAAAGCCATAGAAAAAAACAAAGACATCTCAAAAATAAAAAATCTTTGGGTTAGAAAGGATGAAAAAATAATAAAAAACCCTGTAAGAAACATAATCGACAACATCGACGCCATCCCCTTCCCAGATTACGAAATAAAAACCCAATACTTGCTCGAAAAAGGAAGAATAAGAAAATTTCAAGAATACGACCTTGGCGGACAGATTTTTTTCCTAACCGGCCGAGGCTGCCCATACGGCTGCGATTATTGCAGCAACTGTCTTTTCAACGAACTTTACGAGGGAAAAAGGAAAAAAATTCTGCGCTGGCATTCTCCTGAATACATAATCGACGGAATTCTTTTCCTGAAAAAAAAGTTCCCATCCCTCAACTACTTCGACATAAGAGACGACACATTTTCTCTTCGCCCGACAGAGCAGTTAAGGGAATTTTGCGAACTCTACAAGAAAAAAATAAACATGCGCTTCAAATGTCTCGGAGACCCAAAAACAATTTCAGAAGAAAAAATCCGCCTTTTAGTTGATGCAGGCTGCACAGATATAATAATCGGGATACAGGGAAGCGAAAGAACAAATCGAGAAATCTACCACCGAATGCAAACAGACGAAAACGTTTTGAACGCCGGAAAAATCCTCAACAAATACAAAAACAAGCTCGCAGTAATGTACGACGTTATAACTTCCAACCCTTACGAAAAACCAGGAGACATAATCAACCTCATAAGCTTACTGCAAAAAATTCCAAAACCCTACTATCTTTCCGTAAATAACTTGGTCTTTTTCCCAGGAACAAAATTAGACAAGCGCGCCAGAGAAGACGGAACAATAAAAAATGAAAAAGACGCCGCCTACCAATTAAACTACTGGGACCGAAGCGCCCACATTCTCCTCAAGAAAAAAAACATGTATCTCGTGTTGCTCTTAAATTTAATGCGGGGAATCGTAACAGAAAAAAGATTTGGCATCATACCAAAAAGTTTGCTTAATTATCTCTTGGTTGAACAAAGAATTAAGAAAAATTTAAAAAATGAGTTGCTCACCTTGATTGCTGTCAGGTTTGTTATGGTTTATGATTTAATTAGAGAAAAAATCTTAAAACCAACATATCGAAGCTTACCTTTAGAGTTTAAAATTTGGTACGACCGAGCGAGGTATAAAGTCTAACCTTTTGCGTAATTCGTCGGATCTTCAACGCCCGCCCAATAAAATCCTTGTTGCCTCAACTTGCACGCAAGACAATTGCCGCAGTGTCTCTCGCTACCAGCATAACAACTAAATGTTTTTGCAAAATCAACACCAAGTTTTTTGCCTAGCAAGACAATATCTTCTTTATCTTTCTCAATCAACGGAGCAAAAATCTCAAATTTTCCTGCACAAACTTCTTCCCCCAAAGAGTTAATCTTTTCAACAAATTTTTTTGTTGTGTCAGGATAACTTTCATTACCTTCGTTTTTGAAGCCTACAAAAATGTCTGAAATTTTTTTGTTTTTTAAAAATTCAGATTCTGCTAATGCCAGCGCGTAAACCAAAAAAACAACATTTCGGCAGGGCACGTACCATTTTTTACTTTCTTCCCCAGTGTTTCTCAAGTCGCTCACCAACAATTTCTTTATCTCACCTCCCTTGTTAATCAGCGAAGCAGACAAATTTCCAAGTTCAGGAAGTCGAATTTCTTTAAATTCGGTATTCAAGTCCCGCGCGCACATTTCGGCACAGAGTCTTTCATCTTCTAGACTTTTTTGTCCATAATCAAAAAACAAAATAACTATTTTTTCATAATCCAGTCTTTTCTTCACGTAATATGCTGTCACCACGCTGTCCAGCCCGCCCGAGCATAGCACAATAGCCTTTTTCATATTCGGCGCAAGCAGATAAAGTTTATAAGTTTGACTTTTTTAGATAAAACATGAAAAAAGAAGCTAAAAAATTAAAGAAAGGCGATAAGATAAAATTAGCCGGGAGAACGTTCACAGTGAATGAAACTGAACTATCGGAAATAGGCAAGCAAGGAACTAAAAAGTGCAGAATAATTGCAGAATCCGAATCTGGAGAGAAGATTGTTATTATTAGGCCTGAAGATTATCCAATAGAGGTAATTTGATGATAGACATAATTATAAGTTCTTACAGGGAACCAAAGGCAACGTTAAGAGCAGTCAAATCCTTTCTGCGCCAAAAGATTAAAGAAGAATTTAAGATAATCGTTGTAGACCCATTTTCGGAAACAGAAGAATTTTTGGAAAAAAATCTTAATAGCAGGAATGTAGAATTTTTTCTTGATCCGGGCGAGGGCAAAAGCTACGCTCTAAATCTACTGTTCCAAGAGCATGGTTCAAGCAACACGAACGACATATTCATACTTACCGACGGAGATGTCTATGTTTCTGACAATGTCCTAGAAGAAATACTTAAAAAATTTAAAGACCCGAAAATTGGCTGCGTGACTGGAAAACCTGTTTCAATCAATCCAAAAAACACGAAATATGGTTACTGGTCCAATTTGTTTTTCGAGGGTATTCACAGAGCAAGAAGCGAGTTATCAAAACAAGGAAAATTCTTTGAATGTTCAGGTTATCTATTTGCGATTAGGAAGGGCGTGCTTTTCGACTTTCCATTAGGGGCTTGCGAGGATGCAATAATTTCCCATTTATTCTGGAAAAAAGGTTATAAAATTGCTTATGCAGAAAAAGCAGAAGTATATGTAAAAAATCCAAGCAACTGGGAAGATTGGACAAATCAAAAAATAAGAAACATTAAAGGCCATGAAAATCTGAACAGGCTGATTTCGGGCGCACCACGCACAAAATCTTTTTTTAACGAAATAAGGTGGGGTGCGTTTTTCGCCCTCTTTTACCCAAAAAATTTAAAAGAATTTTTCTGGAACATTGAAGCATACTTTGCACGGCTTTATATTTATTTCAAGGCTTTCAGCGAGATTAATAGCAATAAAATCTACGCGGATGGGTGGCGCGTGAAGGAAACACCGACAACTAGGACGCTTGATTAAATCGAGACAACTTGTCTTTCAATTCTTTCATCGAACTGACAATCTCCATAGATCCAATCAGAATTGCGCTTAGATATTCTAATGCTTCTTCGACTTTTTCGTCGGTTTTAATGCCGATTGCGGGAATTCCTTTTGCATAAGCATAACCTATCTCCCATGCGGTTCCTGCACCGACATGCAGACCATCAAGAACCGCCACAACAATGTCCACATTTTTGAAACCTTCGGTTATATCGCCACCGAATATTCTTTTGACATCCTCAATACCTTTAGCAAGACCAACATCTCTGTGCGGAAGAAATGTTTTAAAACCAAGAGACTTGCATAAAGAGTCTATCTCTTCTAAATCGGCTCTTTCCTGCGCATTTCGCACCTTTCCGGCAATATAAATTTTCATTAAATTCCCTAAACACCCATCTTTAAAAACTCTGTCTTCACTTTATCTGCATGAGAAAAATAGTAATAATTAAACTTGGTGCAAAGGGAGACGTAGTCAGAACATTACCCATTGTAAGGTCAATAAAGGATAAATATAAAGACTCAAAAATCAAGTGGATAACAAAAGACAACGTAAAAGAAATTTTATCTGGAATTCAATACATTGACCAGTTATTCACCGTGCCTTTTGAAAGCAAAGAAGAATTTGACATTCTTTACAATTTTGATATAGACGAATATGCAACAGCACTCGCTAACAAAATAAAAGCAAAAGAAAAATTCGGGTTTTTTTCAGAAGCCGGATACCCCGCAGCATACAATGTTGGTGCAGAATATTATCTAAACACTTTGTTTGATGATGAACTTAAAAAAACAAACACCAAGACTTATCAGGAAATGATGTTCATGGCTGCAGAATTACCCAACAATAAAGAACTCGCAGAGATGGTGCTAAACAAAAAGGATGTCGAATACGCCGAAGAATTTGTTAAAACTAACAATATCCAAAAGGAAAACCTTCTAGGGATCCATCTGGGTGCATCCCCCAGATGGCCATCTAAAGTTTGGCATGAGGAGAGGATTAAAGAATTCATAAAAAAAGCCAGAGAGAAAAATCATGACATTTTAATCTTTGGAGGTCCAGACGAAACAGAAAAACACAAAAAATTTGTAAGGGCTTTAGAAAAAGACGGAGTGTCTGTGTGTAGAAACAATCCAAAAAACACAGGCGGGCAATTTATCGCCTTGGTAAATCTTTGCAGAGCCATAATTTGTTCAGATAGTTTTCCGTTGCATGTTTCTATTGCTTTGAAAAAACCCACGATAGGATTATTTTTCTGCACGTCCCCTAACGAAGTTGAATCATACGGCTTCCTAACGAAAGTAGTCTCTCCAATACTGCACGATTTTTTCCCAGAAAAGATGGACCAATATTCGGAGGAGTTAACAAAAAGCATAACTGCTGAAGAAGTGTTATTTGCCCTCGAAGCAGGCATATGTCAAACAGAAAAGTTGTCCGATTAGGCAAGTAGGTTTATGTAATTTAAAAAACATATGCCGATATAAAGAGAACTTTGAATAATTCAATTTTCAACAAATAATTTGAAAACAAAAACCAAATACAGAAAATTTGGGCTTTGCCCAAATTTTATCGTTATCCGCAAACAAACTTACACGTTGATTCTCTCTATTCAGGAATTTTCTTCAGAGCTACCGCTATTATCTCAACAGGAATCCTAGTCTGAAAAGATTGTAAGCCATGAAAACAAACGCTTGTTGGACAAACACGCGTTTAACCGTCGTCAATTTTGTAGATCCTCCATGGAAAGACCTGCTGATTGTTCCGTATGGATGTTCGCCTTGGTTTCTTTTCAGTTGAATTCTTTTGTTTCTCAACTTGTCTTTAACAGACAAGTTGCCACGTTTCATCGTGGCATCGCCTTTTGCTTTTGTTTTAATTCCAGTATAACCCCTATCGCGATACATGACATCGCTGGCTACCGCTAAGTCAATCGCCCCATCATGAACTTTTGCCGTCGTGACGGCAATGTCTTTTACAATTTTTGAACCTCTTTCTGTTTTTGTGTGAGCTTTGTAACCGAAATAACTTTTCTCTCCTTTTTTTGTCCAACTACCATCGCGTGAACGCGATGTCTTAGCTGCTTGTCCTCTTTCATCCATTCCTGATTTAGTCTTTCCCGGATCAGCGACTATAAACGTCGCATCTTGGATAACGCCCTTCTCAACTTTAATATTTTTCTCATCAATCTGTCGTTGCAATTCATCCCAAAGTTTATCCATTGTATCATCTTGTGTTAATGCTTCCCTGAATCTCCATACAGTTGAATAATCGGGAACAGTTTTTGGGAAACCCAAAAACTGTTGGAAACTTAATCTGTCATTAACTTGAAATTCTAATTCCTCGTCGCTAAGTGTGTACCATCCTTGCAGAAACATTAATTTTGTCATCAGAATTTTTTCATAATTAGGTCTTCCGACGAGCGTTGCTCGTTGCGGAAAAAGTGGGAGAAATTTATTCCACTCAATTAATTTGTTCATGTCTTCAAGTCTTGAGCGAAGTTTTTTGACTCTCGCATATTTCTCTTGCAAAGCAAAATCGATTAGTGATTCCATTCTATCCTCTTTCACTAAAATAAAAACATCAGACTAATTAGATTTTTCGGTCGTCAACGACCGAATTTTGCAAAGTTCTCTAAACAAATTGCATTTCGATATGACCCTGCAGGATTTCTCTTTACGGGCCTATTATTAATTTCTATTAAAATTTCTTCAGTTAATTTTTCCAAAACTTTTTTAAGAAGCAACAGACGTCATGAATTTATACAGTTTACCATCAAAACAATAGAAACTTAAAAAGTCTTTATTGCTTCAACAGGGCACGAGGTTATAGCCTCTTTCAAACTATCTTTCTTTTCAATATCTGATTTTTTTACAACAGCCTTGTCATCTTTCATATCAAAATATTCACTACAAATGCTAAGGCAAAGACCACAGCCGATGCATTTTTCCTGGTCAATTTTTATTTTCTTCACCATGCCCTTTAAAAGAAAAAGCCCTTTAAAAAGTTTTACCACAAATAGGAATAAATAAAAACTAGGTTTGTTTACGTAAAATCAAATTGTTTAAAATATCTTTTAGAACCTTTTAAAGACGCTGGAGTGGGGTGCGTGTCTGGGAGGCCGGTCTCTATAGATTCTAAAGAAAACATCTTTGGTTATTGGTCGCACCTCTTATGCGACGTCGGCGCGCACAAAGCAAGATTAAAGAGATTCAGAAAGAAAAAATTTCTAGAATGCTCTGGTTACTTTTGGGCATTCAGGAACAACGTTATAAAAAAATTCCCATTAGACATACCAGAAGACACAGTTATCTCTTATTTGTTCAGAGAAAAAGGATACAAGATATCCTACGTCCCGAGTGCAGTAGTGTACGTCACTTTCCCAAAAAATCTTCACGACTTCATAGAACAAAAAAAGCGAACAGCCAAGGGGCACGAAGCAACAAGAAAATACGTAAACATAAAAAAAATACCAAGAACAAAATCTTTCAAAAATGAATTAATAGAAGGACACAGGGCAATTTTTTACCCAGAGAGCTTTAAAGAAATAATTTACACCTTGGCATTATTCCCCACAAGGTTATATATCTGGATGCTCGTTTTCTATCACACGAGAATATTAAAAAAGGAATACCAAGATGCTTGGAAAAGAGTCGAAAGCACAAAATGAACAACTCCATAAAGTAAAAGTATCAATAATAAAATGCCATCAAAAACAAACCCACAAAAAGATTTAATAAAACTCCCAATCGCAGAAAGACTGCGGAATATTCAGATAAAATCAAAAAGCAGCCCCCATCAACACAAATTATCAGATGTGATAATCGCGGGGAGTTGGGCGGCATTTTCGCAATCGCAGCAAGCTGAAGGGATTTCTTATCAATTAAATTTTGAGGACCCGATGTAATGAAAAACATAAACAAAATTCTTTCCAATTTTAGGGGCACGAAAATAGTGATAATTGGAGACGTAATGCTTGACAGATATTTGCAGGGAAATGTTTCACGCATCAACCCAGAAGCGCCAGTCCCGATTGTTTCCTTAGAGAACGAATTTAACGAGCTTGGCGGGGCTGCAAATGTTGCATCAAACGTCGTTTCATTGGGTGGCCGCGTTTCACTTTTCGGTTTTGTCGGCAAGGACAAAAACGCAGAAATTGTAAAAGAATTATTAAAAGAGAAAGGAATTGCATATTTTTTAGATGAAAACCAAGTCACAACTCAGAAAACAAGAATTATCGGGGGAGAACAACAGTTGTTGCGTTGCGACAAGGAAGAAACTTCAGAAAAAAGTTTCAGCGAAACAACAAAAGAAAAAATGATAAATGAAATAAGAGAAGCGAAAATTATTTTGATTTCAGACTATGCAAAGGGAGCAGTAAATTATGGACTCATTAAGACGTTAAGCGCTTTCAAAAACAAAATAATCGTAGATCCAAAACCTAAAAATAAAGAGTTATACAAGGGAGTATTTCTTATCTCTCCAAACGAAAAAGAAGCTAAAGAAATGGCTCTTTGTTCAGACTTAAAAAAATCTGGGGAAATCCTTCGGGAAAATCTAGAAACAAATGTTTTAGTGACTCGCGGAAAAGAAGGGATGTCTTTATTTTCCGACCAGTATCTTGAAATTCCAACTTATGCCAGGGCAGTATATGACGTAACTGGCGCAGGAGACAGCGCAATTGCAGCGCTTGCACTTGCCGTAGCTGCAGGAGCACGCCTAAGCGAAGCAGCAATCATAGCAAACCACGCCGCGGGAATAGCGGTGGAAAAAACAGGGACTTATTCTGTTAGCTTAAAAGAATTAACAGACAAGGCTATTTCCGGAGAAAAAAAGATATTGGATTTTAATCGCTTAAAATCAGAGGTGACTGACCTAAAACGAAAAGGAAAAAAATTAGTATGGGCGAACGGGTGCTTTGATTTGCTCCACATAGGGCACCTGCACTATCTAAAAGAAGCAAAAAAATTAGGCGATGTTCTGATTGTAGGGATTAATTCAGACGATTCTGTAAGAAAAATAAAAGGAGAAGGGAGGCCAATTCAGACAGAAAATGAGCGGGCAGAAATTTTGTCCTCATTAGAATTTGTCGATAACATAATTGTTTTTCCAGAATTAACTGTTGAAAAGTACTTAGCAGAATTCCAGCCAGATATTTTTGTCAAAGGCGGCGATTACAGTTTAGATTCAATTGACCAAGAAGAAAGAAAAATTATAGAAAACTTCCGTGGGCAAATAAAATTCATTCCTCCTGTCGAAGGAAAATCTTCCTCAAGCATAATTGAAAAAATTAAATCAAATTAAAATCCTAAATTCTATGAAACAGATATGGCTTCGACTGCGCAAGACTCAACCGCCCCATTCACGTCGTCTGCTTTTTCAACAGCTGCTTTTTTCACAATAGCTTTATCGCCGCGCATTTCAAAATTCTTAGGAGCCAACTCAGCACACAAACCGCAGCCAATGCATTTCTCCTCGTCAATCTTTATTTTTTTAGACATACCCCCACAAAACAAAAGGCATTTAAAAAGTTTTATATAGACTTTAGAAATACATAAAAACTCTATTTGTTTAGATTAACAATGGAATCAGATGAAGAAGAAAAATTATCAGAGAGAAAAACAAAAATTAAAAATTGGCTGAAAAACCCATACAATCTATGTTTAGTGGGAATTCTCGTTTTAGCATTTGCCATAAGGTTTTATTACTTTCTCTTAACAAAAACTCAACCGTTGTGGTGGGACGAAGCAGAATACATGTCAATTGCAAAATCTTTTGCAGGAATCACAAACTTTGAATATCACATCACTCTTAATAGGTTTCCCGGCTTTCCGTTTTTAGCGTCTTTATTTTACATGATTGGTGTTAGCAATGAAACTGTTCTCAAATTTTTTCTAGCATTTATACCTTCACTAATCACCATTTTCTTATTGTATTTTGCATTAAGCGCAATGTATAAAGATAAAAGAATCGCTTTAATATCTACAGCAATTTTTACAGTGCTATGGGAACATGTTTTTTATAGCAACCGGTTTCATACAGAAAACTGGTCTTTAATTTTTGAATTCTTAGCGATTATAATTTTGTTTAAAGTTTACTTGAAAAAGGAAGATTGGAGTTTTATTAAAAGTAAATATGCTTTGCTATGGATTGTTTTGTTTATTCTTATTTGTGTTTTATTCAGGTCAGGCAATCTATTCATTGTCCCAATTCTCGTATTATTTTTAGTAATAATTCATTTTTATAAGATTCCAGAAAAATACAGGATTTCTGCAGCAATAGGTCTAACCGGATTGGTAATATCAGGTTACATTTTTATGGACTTTCTGTCTCGCAGGTTTGCCTTTGTTAATCAGTTTTATCATTATGAGTCCCCAATTTATTGGGGCGTTACTTCAGTTTTTTATGGATTCTACCAGTCGTTAGTTTCATTTATTCCTCCAGTTTTATTCTACGCATTTCTCTTAGGAGTCACTGTGGTTATAGGTGGCATTGCTATCTTTCCAGAAGGTTTAAAGAGGATAAACAAAAACGTAGAAGACAATTCCTATAAAGCAGACACTTTTAATTTAATTCTTATAGCTGGTTTTCTATTCTTTTTTATATTTATCTTAAGAGCGGGCGGTTTTGAATACAGATGGCTTTTCGCACTTCTTCCAGGGATGTTTGCCTTCACAGCAAAAGGACTTATCAAATTTGGAGATTTTGTTCAGTCTATGTTTAAGATAAAGTATCTTTCAATATTCTTAATATTTGTTTTTCTTTGTTTGGGAGTTTACACTCAATGGCAGCATGCAGACATGATTGTAAGAAATAAATTAGATTCTTATCAGCAAGTCAAGGATTCTGGGTTATGGATTAAAGAGAATTCTAACAAGAGCGACATCATCATTAGTTCTTCTTTGACGCAGCATGCCTATTATAGTGGGAGACGAGTTTATAATGTGGACTGGTTCAGTTCAGAAGAAAATTTCACAGATTTTATAAAAAATAGTAATCCCAAGTACTTGGTTTTATCTATATTTCAACCTAGTTCGGACTGGGCATATGACTGGCCACAGAGACATAATGAAACCGTCGTGCCTACGCAAGTTTATTTTTTAGAAAGCAGTCAGCCAGCACTCATAATTTACAAGATAAACCAGGATTCTTTATAACCCTTTGACGCTTCTTTTTATAACGCTCTTTCCCATGGCGTATATCTTTAAGAAATCTCTTCTTTTGATAAGCCCTTTAACTACTCCTGCCTGCTCCCTGAATCTAAAACTTCCTTTTTTTCTATTCCACCAGTAGTATAAGTCAGCAGAAGCTTCAAATAGTCCATTAAGGTCCATATTCTCGCTATGATAAATTGGGACATAATTATGAAATTTTTTTCCAACACACGGCCGAAGCCAGATAGAATCGTCCCATAACCCTCTCTGCTTCCCTCTTTCAAATAGTTCTGTCCCCGGAAAAGCAAGCAACAACGAAGCAGTTGTAGCAGTTGGATTAATTTTTTCCATTAGCCTTTTTTTTAACTCAATATTTTCCTTGCTCTCGTGGTCACCCCCCACGATAACAAAGCTTCTCGACTTTAATCCTATTTCATTAGTTAACTTGAAGGCTTCAAACAACTGCTTTTGAGTATGCGCCTTTTTAAAAAACCTTGTTCCTTCTTCTCCAGGGTCTTCCACGCCATATTCTATCATATGACATCCTGCTTTTTTCAACCACTCAAGAAGGTCCCTGTTTATTATGTTAACTTCTGAACTGCAAGCCCAAGTTATCTCTTTTTGCAAGCCCCTTTTAATTATAACCTTGCATATTTCAATCGCCCTTTTTCTATCAGCTGTGAAATTATCATCGTTAAAAACAATGTATCTTGTGTTATGCTCTTTTAGGAGGTTTTGCATTTCGTCAACAACAAACTCTGGCTTTCTGAATCTTATTCTATGCCCCCAGAGTTGTGATGTTGAACAAAATATACAATGATACGGGCATCCTCTTGAAGACATGATGCTGCCCACAGGAAATTTTAAAATTTCTTTTGGATGCTCAGGATTTTTTGAGTAGTTTTTCAAATCAAAGAAATTATAATCTGGATAGGGTAATATATCCAAGTCTTTTATAGGTTCTGCCCTTGCATTATGGAACACCTGATTATTCTTTCTGTAAGATAGCCCCGTAATATTCCCCAAATCTTTTCCCTTTTCAAGAGAATTTAGCAAATTCAATGTGACAAATTCTCCCTCGTTTCTCACTATGTAATCTATATGGGGATAGTTTTTCAATAACTGATCTGTCATTATTGTAGCATGAGGTCCTCCAGCAATTGTAGGAAGATTATACCGTTTCTTGACTTTCTTCAAAATATCTATGGCGACAAATCTATTTGTAGTATTCATTGTTATTCCTACAATGTCAGGGGCGTACTTTTTCACAGAATTAACAATCTCTTTAGCAGAAATATTATTCGCATCTTTTATCACCGCTTCGTGTCCGTTAGCATTAAGAAAAGAAGAAATGTAGGCAATCCCCAGTGGAGGAAATCTAGAGTTTTCTGTCGGGGGGCTTAATAATAATATTTTCATTTTTTTAAATTATCTTTTTCTTTTATATAATTTTTCATGATAGAAGGTATTAAAAATGTTTCCTATTTACTATTCTAATGTCGCTAAAAGATAAAATCTACCTTAAGAACTTCTATGTAAACAATTCAATAAAATTTTATTGCAAACCTAAGAAAGTTAGAGACCTCTTTGTTGCAGGTGTAGAATTCGTGAAAATTATCCTTGCCAAACTAAATCTTCTTGAATGGAGCTTTAAAGAAAGAGTATTAGAAAGACCATTTGTTTTTCAAAACCTCCCAAAGAATAAAAATGCAAAAATTCTTGACGTTGGATGTTCTGATAGCATAATGCCCATAGAAATAGCTTCTTTAGGATATGAGACCTATGGCAATGACCCTCGCGCTTATCCCTTCAAACACCCAAATTTAAAGTTCATCCAGGCAGACGGATTGAATCTCGATTTTCCGGACAACTACTTTGATGCAATTACTTGCATATCAGTTATAGAGCACGTCGGTTTAAACATGGATTATGGTTCTAAAGCAGAAGGAAGAAAGGATAAGATGTTGATGAAAAAAATGAAAAAAATGATTAAGAAAAAAGGGAAGATTATTCTTACTACCTCTCTTGCTGGCAAAGCAAAGATTCTTGAAAATGGACATACTCGGATTTACAGCAAGAAGGAACTTGATTGGCTTATTTCTGATTTAAAAAAGATGGAGGAAAGATACTTCTATAAAAACGGAGAACATTTTATTGAAATAAACCCTTCAAGTATTCAAAACTTAATTAATGATAATCCCAATTTAGAGATTCTTGTAATGTTCTTACTGAAAAAATAATTATTTATAGCAATAAAGTGTTGTAAAGTAGTTTATAGATTTGTAGTATTCTACTAAAGAATCGTTATCTTTTATAACCTCTTTTTTTCCTAAATCGTATATACTTAATCCTTCTTCTCTTATCCTGTCTAAAAATTCTTTAGGGCTATATCCCGCAGATTCTATCGCTTCTGGCTGGAATTCTGTAGTAAACTTTAAACTAGGGTTGTCTAATATCCATTTCATGCCTTCAAAAGCTTTGGGCTCTGCGCCTTGTATATCCATTTTAAAGAAAGAAGGTTTTATTCTCTTTTTCTTAAAATAATCATCCAATTTTATAGAATTTACCTCACAACTACCTCTCTCTTCCTTTGTAGCATAGATTTTTCCGTCCCCACTGTTTATCTTAGAAAAATAAAATTTTGCTTTTCCATTCTTATTAGAAACTGCTTTTTGTTCCAGAATAACATTTTTGTAACCATTAATTTCCACATTTTTTTTCAATACTTCAAAATTTTCTGGATTTGGTTCGAATGCAAATACTTTTCCTTTTGGACCAACCGTCTCTGCAAGAATAAGAGTATAATACCCAATATGGGCCCCAATATCAACTACGGTTTCTCCTTGTTTTACTATTCTCTTCATAAGTGCAACATGTCTCGGTTCATAATTTTTGCGTATGGAAAGTAATAATGAATCTCTTGAATCTAAAAACATTTTATTCCCATGAATATTGACAAGTTTATTGGGATTGACTAAGTACTTTAAAGTTAGTTTCCACAAAAAACTTTTCATTGTAAGGAAAAATCGTCTCATTTTAATAAAAAGAAAATTAGCGTTTAAATACTTTTTGAAAAAAATTTGTTAATAAAACCGATGGCAAGATTATTTGGCTCACTAGTTTCAAAAAGTATGTTGCTAGTCATTTAATTCCCAGCGATTATCTTTCCTATAAACGCTCCAGCAAACTCTGAAAGCTTGAGTATTACGAGCCCCAAAGTAAGAATAGGTTTTTTTACAAGTGTTTTCCAGTTTCTTAAATACATTCCTCTGAAAATAGTAAGCTGCTTCTTAGCAAGTTCAGGATGTTTTTTTATGTATCTGTCAAATGTTCTTCCATAATCAACCATCTTTCTAAAATTTTTAATTAAATGTTTTTTGCCAGTGTGGTGAAAAATAAAATAATCCGCATAAAAAATCTTTCCAGTTTCTTTAATTCTCGCGTGTAAATCCCAGTCCTCCCCACTTCCAAGACTGGAGTCATAACCCTTGATTTTTCTGAATGCCTCTCTTGAAATAAATCTTACCCCTTCAAAGAAACGGTCATTAATCATGCACTCCTTCTCCAATGCTCTGCACTTTGCCCAAAAGTTGAGAGGCACATCTTTTTCATGTATTATCACTCCAGCACATTCTTTTTTTCTTGCAATCTTCACGCAGTTTTCTATTAAGGTTTTCTCCAGCTCCATATCTGCATCGATATTAACAATAAACTCTCCTCTAGAAGCAGCGGCCCCTATGTTCCTCGAGTGAGAGGGTGGGGAATAGAACTTTGGTTTTTCTATTATTATTATTTTATCGGAGTACTTCCTTGCAATTTTGACAGTGGCGTCGGGGCTTGTCTGGTCAACAACTATTATCTCTATCCTCCTGTATGTCTGATTTCTTATTGACTTAAGGCATTTTTCAATATTCATTTCAGCATGGTATGTCGGAATTATAACTGTAACTATCCCTTTTTCAAATTTTTCTGGAATTTTTATTTTTCCCATTTTCTTATTCAGAACCTATCAACCAAATTCAGCAATTGCTTTTCAATCTCTTTTTCAGAAAATTTTCTTGAAGAAAGGGAAACTTTTTTCTTGTTCCATTTTCTTGCCAGGCTTTTTTCAACTTTCTCTTTGAAATCTTCTATGTCATACGGTCTCGCCAACAGTCCATTCAGATCTTCAGTTATTATCTCTTCAGGACCAGCGCCGTCTTTCCAAGCAATTACAGGGCATCCACAAGCAATCGCCTCAACAGTAGTCATACCAAAATCTTCTTTTGGAGTGGGCATTATAAGACATTCTGCAGCATTGTAAAGGGCAAGAAGTTGTTCTTCAGAAACTCTCCCGGCAATTTTTACTCTTTTTTCTATTCCAAATTTATTGACGAGTTCTCTGATTCTTTTCTCCTCTTCAATTGTCCCAGAAATGATAAAATCAATGTCTTTATTTTTAATCTTAGAGAAAGCCAAAACTCCCAAATCAGGTCTCTTGTCTTTTATCATTCTTCCATGCATAAGAATAAATCTTTTTTCTATTCCAAATTTTTTTAATATTTTTATTGCCACTCTCTCGTCAATTATCACAAATTTGTTTGAAATAGGCGGATAAATTACCTCAGCGTTTATGCCATAAATCTCTTTTATCCTTTTTCTTGTGTAGTTGCTATTAGCGATTACGCTATCTGCATTCCTGACAGATTTTCTGTCAGCTCTTCTTAATATATCTCCAAAAAACAATCCGAGAATATAAGCAAAAAACCTCGAAGAATTATTGACCCACTTCAGATTTCTTTCATAAAGAAAATTCGGAGGGTGGTGTATCATTGCGATAAACTTTGTTTTTTCGTTTTTTTTCTTTACATGAACCATCCTTGAAGCCATGAAGCTATGGCTTATTATTAAATCAGCTTTTCTTTGTTTCAGCTTGCCTGGGAAAAGAAGCGTAGAAAAGAACTGCACATTTTCGTTTCTTGACTTTCCAATCTGGGAGATCTTTCTAAAATCATTAAATGCAAATTCTTTTCCTATTCTCTCTTTTTCTTTTTCAGAAACATAGCTAAATAGCAATTCAACATCATATAATTTTTTTAAGACGTTTGCCTGAAAAAACATCACCCGCTCTAACCCCCCAAGTTCTTTCAGGAAGTCATATAGTATGATTATCTTTTTCATGTTAGTATTCAATCAACGTAAGGAATCCGTTTATCCTATTTTTAATTTGACGCAGACTTCTTCTCTTGAAAATCTGTTTTATTATGAAACTTGGTCTCATATAAAACTCTTTATATGCGTCTTTGTGTATTTTTTCCATGCTCTCTTTTTTTAACTCTCCATGTTCAAAAACAGCTTTCCCAACCAAGTTGTCATACTCCCCCCAATCATTTTCAAAAATTTTCCCCTCTTTTTCTATAATCTCCCTTATAATAGTTCCTGGATACGGAACAAGAATATGGAACTGTGCTACGTCTAAATCTAGGGATTTTGCAAATTCTAAAGTTTCTCTCATTGTTTCTTCATTTTCTCCAAGATTTCCAAACATGAAAAATCCAACACATGTTAATCCTGCCCGTATGGTCCATTTAACAGCATTTCTGCATTGTTTTAATGTTTGCCCCTTCCTCATATTATTAAGAATTTGCTGGTTTCCAGATTCTATTCCATAACTTAATGAATAGCATCCAGCTTTTTTCATGAGTTTTAGCAATCCAAAGTCAACTGTTCCAACTCTCACGCCATTCCCACATTTCCACCTTATTTTCATATCTCTTCTTATTACAATATTACAAAAGTCAACGACTCTTTGTCTGTTCGCAGTAAATAAATCATCTAATATGTGAAATTCTTTATATCCATAATTCTTCTTTAAAGAATCTATTTCTTTTATTATGTTCTTAGCGCTTCGCATGTGGCACGTATTTCCAAAAACAAGCTTATTGCAGTAAATGCACCTCGCAGGACATCCTCTTGAAGTTAAGATAGTTGCAAATTTTTTATATTCAGAATCAGCTGAAACATATCTCTCCATAGGCAGCAGTTCTATAGCTGGAAATGGAAGTTCATCTAGATTTTTTATTTTTTCCCTCTCTTTTGTTCTGACTATTCTCGTCCCTTTTCTGAACATTATTCCATCTATTTTTTCAAATTGCTCACCTTTTTCAACATTTTTTATCAATTCCAGAAAAGTTGTCTCTCCCTCGCCAATTACAATGAAATCTATAAAATCTTTCTTAATTGCTTCTTCAGGGAGAGCAGTTACATGAGGCCCGCCAACAACGGTTTTTATCTTGTGATTTATCTTTTTGACAATACTTGCCATCTCAAACACTTGGGGAGCTACAGGGGTTGTAACACTAAATCCTACAATTTCAGGATTATACTTCAGAATATGCTTTCTAATGTCTTTCGGCTCAATATTAAGAGCATTCATATCCAACACCGTTACTTTAATTCCTTCTTTTTTTAGAACAGCTGCTAAATAGGCCAATCCAATCGGTGGGAGAATAGTTGAAATTCTTTTGCTCTCTCCAAGCTTTCTTCTAAATATAGCATTTACCAGTAAAACTCTCATACCCTCTTTCATTAGTATAGCTTTAAAATACTTTTTATGTTTCAGTATAGTCTTTAATTGAAAAGAAATTCCCATAGCTTTTTGTGGCTATGAGCTTCAATCAATCTTCAACTTTTGCAAGGTTTATTCCCTATTTAAAAATATCTGCCGCAAACTCTTTTATTTCCCGCTCCGCAGGCGGATTTCTTTTCACTTCAACTTTTTCCCAGTTACTAAACAAATATCCTCGCGCATTAATAAAAGCAACGTAATTTGTTTTAACTTTTCAACATCCCTATTTCTATTTTCCGAGGGATTCTGCCCTCACCCCTTGACAATCCTGTAAAATATTTCAACTTATTTTTATCAAGCAACTCAATTTTAACCTCTTTTGCAGTAAGAACAACAACCGTTATTTTTTTCATTTTCTATTTTTTATCCAATTAAGCAATCTATCATAAATTCTTATAAAATCCCTCAAGGAAGAATTCAATAATCTTAGTCTAATAACTCCGAGAACCATCAAAGGACCTGCTTTCCAGAAATTAATCTTTGAGTATTCCCGGTCAGACCATCTAGTTGCAACCTCTCGAACACTAAACCCGCTTTTTCTAACGCTGTAAATCAAATCAACGTCAAATGCCCATTGCGACATTGTTAATCTGCCGACGCTCTTTTCTATAGCTTTCCTTTTAAACAATTTAGCACCGCATTGTGTGTCTCGGTAAGGCAAAAATAAAAAACTTCTGATAAAAAAATTAAACGCCCTCGAAACGAACACTCTCTGCCAACTTTGTTTTGGTTGAACTCTCGCTCCAGGAACATACCTACTTGCGATTGCCCCACCAGCCCCGCCAATCCGTCTAATAAGATCATAGAAGTCCTCCGGCCGCGTAGCCAAATCAGCATCAACAAAACCAATCAAATCATTTTCTCTTTTTAATGCATCTTTAAACCCTTCTATTACAGCAAATCCCTTTCCCCCTGGTTTTAAATTCAAATAAGCGATTCTTCCGTTTTCCATGATCGCATTTTTCACTATCTCTTCTGTCCTATCAGTCGTGTTATTGATAACAACTAAAATCTCATAATCTAAAACGTTGTTTTCGCGGAGATTTTCAAAATATACAGAATATGCATCTAATGTCCTGCCAATTCTTTTTTCTTCATTATATGCTGGGATAAGAATGGCTATTTTGCGCATGTAGGTTAGCACATTGCCTATGTTTTAAATATAATTAGGATAGAAAGATTATTCTGATTTTAAAATATCATCGTTCTCTGACTAAAAATATAACTCCCCAAAGAAAAATTGCCGCAGCAGTAATAAAAGCGATTGAAAACTGGAATAGGTCTTTTGAGAAGAAACTCAATAAAAATACCTCAACAATTATCAAAAAGAACAGGTATGCACAACCGCGTATTTTCCCCAGCGACAATTTGTAAAGAAGAATGAGGTTGGACAACGAAAGCAAACCAATGGCTATCCCCAAATAGAATAAAAGATTAGAAGACATTTCAATTTCTTTTCCAGAAAATATTTTCACGATAAACTCCGGAAAGAAGTAAAACAGGATAAGTGCTGAAATGATAGCAGCAAAAGTGATTGCAAAAGAATTTAGAAAAATGTTTTCTGACTTTTTCTTACCAGATTTATTTTCGGCAGATAACGGAAACATTGCCCGACTTATCGGCTGAGTTCCCATGAAGATAGTTTTAGCAAGAATCGACACAATTGCGTAAGACCCCGCAGCAACTTCAGAAAAGAAAATTCTTGCAATTATAACATCCAGGCTATAAAAAAGCAAAATTGCAAGATTAACAACAAAGGCCGGTTTTGAATATTTGTAAATATCCTGAACATAGGCCGGTTTCTCCTTAGATTTTGTGATGTCTCCGAGCTTTATGAAAGATAAGAAGAAAGCGATTAAAAGGCCAAAGAAGGTTCCTAAAATCGCGCCATAAACTCTCCACCCAATATAAACGAAGGCAAGCGCCAGCGCCAATTTAATTATCGCCTCAATCAGCATGTTAACTCCGAGGTCTTTAAACCGCTTCTTGCCCTGCAGTATTCCCCTGCTAACCGGAGACAGGAAAAGGGTTATAATTATCACACCGTTTAGCGCCATAAGCGGGTATTCAATCTTCAACAAATAAGAAAAAGGCACAGCTAAAACCAAATAAAGAGCAAACAAAAATAGTGAAACAAAGAAGGATTTTTTAAGAGAACGCATCAGCAAATTTTTTAATTTCCCCCCATCGTTCTCTCTTGAAGAGTATTTGACAATCACCAGTTGGATAGACTCAGAAAAAACAGCGAGAAGATAGATTATAGAAAATAAAGTCAATAAAATCCCATAATCAGAAATGCTCAACAACCGCGCCATCCCAAAATGAAAAACAAAATTTATAACATTAAACAAATTAAAGGAAATTAACAAAACAAGGCTTCCCTTTATTAAACTTTTATTCAATCTCACAAAAAGATTCCTCCGCTAAAAATAGCAAACCCAATTAAAATAACAAGCAATTGAAAAGCCCAAATAGAAAAAACAACTTTTTTTTCAGTTGGCTTTACACCGTGATTTTTCATCAAAAATATCGCCAGATGATTTAAGCTATAAATCTTTTCATATTTCAAATCTAAACTTCCGTCAGAATTTGGTTTGCCAAAACTCTGTTTTACATATTTTCCACGACCTTTCAAAATAAACTCTATTATAACTGGAATGAAAAAAAACACTGCAATCTTTTCAAAGTTTCCGAGAATAGCCATTATTGCTATCAAGCCCCCGACTGGATAGGTTAAAGAATCCCCTGGAAAAACTTTAGCCGGACAAAAATTAAAAATAAGAAAAGCCAAAAGCGCTGAAACCATGCACAAAGCGATAATTGCAATCCAAGAACTCCCAGTAAAATAAGAAACTATTGCCAGCGCTGAAAGAATAATCACTCCCTGCCCAGCTTCCAGCCCATTAAACCCTGCCAAAAAATTATATGTTGTTGTAGCGCCAACAATACCGAGAGGTATCAAAACCAATGGATAGATAATCCCCAAATCAACTCCGCCAAAAAACGGCACAGAAATCGCGCTCTTCCCAGCGTTTATCGCAATTAAAGGAATTGAAGCAAAGGCCACAAGAACTATGCGCGTTCTTCTTCTTAACCCAATTTTCCAACCGAGGATATCGTCAGTAAAAGCTATAAAAGCTATAAAAAATATAGAACTCATTAATGAAAATATTTCAATAAAATTGTCAGCCCTTTTGAAAATAAATGTGCTTATTGAAACATAAATTAAAACACCCATAGCAAATCCAGAAACAACTGTAACCCCGCCTGCTTCAGCAATTTCCTTTCCATTAATCTTATTAACATCTTTCCCAACCAAACCTGCCTTTTTTGCTCGCTTTATCCAAGAGGGAATCAAAAACAAAGTTACAAAAAAACTTGCCAAGATTGGGAGAATCAAAATATAATCGTTCATGTTGCATACGCTATTTCTTTAGGATAATTAGTGTCTAAAAATCTCTCTTCAACTTTCATGTCATCAGGATAATCAATTTCCCAGATTCTTATTGGCCCCCGAACTCCTTGATAGTAAACGATGTCAGAATCAAATCCAGCAATCTGTCCCTTTATCTGGCCAACAACAAAATCATCTTCTGAATGAACAAGTTTAAAGTAAGAACTATCAAGTTCATACAAATAAATCTTTGCAAGCTGAGAGTTCACAGTTCTCTTGCTTAGGTAAAGAAGCGCTCCATCTGGTTCAATTCCCAAACCGCCCCCAGAGGTTTCGATAGAGGGCATTAAAAATATCCCTGCCTCAATCCCAGAACCAAAATCTTTGAACTCGCCATCAAAAGCATATCGGAAAGGCAGATTGTATTGCTGCCCTTGGTAAACAAATATTCCCCTTGGCTGTTCGATGACCTCTCCTTCCAAAGATTCTTTTTCTACAAAGATTGCGCCAAGACCTGCCTTGCCAGCTGGTAAAAATACTCTTGTTCCATTTTCTTCATAAATCACATCTTCATCCAGTCCAACCCCTCCAGAGTAAACAAAAACAGTTGAATTCTTTTTTTCTTGCATTTGCCCACTGTCTCTGATAAATGTAGGGATATAGCTCGCCCTGTCATAATTAGCATCAGAACCAATTGAAGAAAATGCAGAATACTTTCCAATATCTGTTGAATCTATCAAAAAATGCGTTGTGTTATGTGCATACAAAAATTCCAAAGCCTCTGTTTCATTTGTCCCGGTAAGGGCATATCTCCCCATCATATGATTCCAGTAAGCTATTGCATTTCCTCCGTCTAAAACAGTCGCTCTCTCGCCCATTGTCTGTAGCCAATATCCGTAATCCCACCAATGACCAAAGACCGCATTCTCCGGAGTGTTTTCCCTGACCCAGCCCATTGCCTTTTGCCATTGCTGCGTGTAAATCGAAGGCACATGGTTTGGAGCTTGGGCGCTGACACTTTTGTAAAATCCATAACCTGCAAACAAAGTACTAATAATGATTAAGACGACTGCGCACCAAGCTAAAATTTTCCAGGTATGGTCTTTAACTTTTCGCGCATCACTGTAAGCAGCCACAACAAAATATGAAACAATTATCGAAGCAGGAGGAACCAGCATCATTATTGTTCTGACTGCAGACCTCGCAGCTACAATACACAAAAAGAAGAGGGAAAACACAAGCATCAAACTCAGGTCTATTTGTTTTAACCGTTCTAACCTTCCTTCTTTATGGTACTTGTAGTAATAAAACCCTGCAGCTCCAATAAAAACAATAAAACCCATCCCGTAAACAAACAAGCTAAAAAAGTTCTCTCCGTTCAAAGTGCTGCCGGAAGAATACCTGCTAAAAATTACAGTTGTTAAAAGAATTAAGTAAGCAGAATTCAGAATCCATCTTTCTTTCTTCTTTAAAGAAGAAATCATAAAATTAAACAAATACGCCGAACCAAAAAAGAACAACCAAAAAGTTAAAGCAGCACCACGCACATGCGGCCCAAAATTGCTTTCCCATTCTGTAAAATACGGCTGTCTGTTTTCTGCAACAGTTTGAATCAATCTGCTGGTCGCAGGTTTAACAAGACTATCTTTTATCGCACCAAGCTTGGATGGAATAAACAATGGTCCAAAAATAACGCTCGCCAATAAAATCAAAACAATCACCGTAACCAAAGTTGATGCAATCCTTGGCGGGATTTTAGAAAATCTACCTGATTCAAAATGTTTCTTGAGGTTTGTGCCAAACAACAAAAAATGAATGGCAATAACAAAAAAAACAACTGTAGCAGGACCAGTTGAAACAGAACTGACCAAGCTCTTAACGTCAAATTTTGTTAAAGCCATCAAGACAAATGAAGAAAATAACCAAGTCGAATAAACTAAAAATTTACCTTTATCAACTTTCCCAAAGATAAATGCAAAAAAGATAACTGGGGCAATAGTCAGAAAGATAAAGATATATCCGCCCCAAATGTTTGCCATTGCAGCAGTAGCTGCGCCAGCCAAGACAGCACAAACATAGCCCCAAGATCTGCTTTTAGATTTCCATGCTGACAAGAAAAAGTAAAACGACAGGAACAAAAAGAGGAACGCAGCAGATTCTTTTTCAGGTATTCCCGCAATTGTTCTAGGTAAAAGCGATGGAATTACAGAAAGAAAAAACGAAGCAATCAGTGCAATAATATTTGCCTTTTTTTCTCCAAGGCTCTCAACAAAAATCTTTTTTGTCATAAAGAAAAATGCTATCACAGTCAAAGCAAACATAAAAGAAGGATACAAAACAGCTGAATGAGTCACAGATTCTGTCCCCAACAGCGGCCCGAGATAATTATGAAACCAGGCCATCATGTAAGGATGCAGCAAATACTCTCCGCTCATGTCAAAACCGCGCGGCACATATCGCATCATGTCCACAGCCATCAGATGCCCATGTTCAACGATATATTGAGCAAGTCTGAGAAAAAAGAAAGGATCCAAGTCAGGTCCAAGCGTCCACGTCCCAGTTGTTACGTCCCTTAATCCAGCAAGATTGCTCGTCCTTATTTTAACAGCAAGATAAGTAACAATCGCCAGCCCAACATAGACAAGCCAGTTATAATTGGTCTTGAAAAACTTAACAATTTTGTCTTTTCTTATTCGCAGGACTTCCTCGTCTGAAACAATCCCAGCGGTTTTGTCCTCAAGAATTTCCCCTGTTTCTTCTTCCATCTTTTAACCTTCTAACAGATAAAAACAGCATTATATAAACTTTTCATGCATCTAAAACAACAACGGAGTTACAAAAACCTCAATCAGTGCTGCTACAAAAAGAATTACAACAGAGAGAATAATTAAGTTAAGAGAATCCTGCAAAACTTCCCAGAATTTTTCAGTTCCAGTTTCATGTCTGATGATTGCAACAGAAACCATTCCTCCGGCAAGCGCAATTATGAAATACGAACCGATTTCAAAAATTCCATGAAGGAAAAATCTCAACAAGCCAAGCGGCAGAGCAGCAATCTTGTAATCTGTAAAGATTCCAATCGCCGCCCCTATAACGCTCGCGTTCCACGCCAAAATAAAAATCACGCCAGCCCCGAAAATCAAAGAAAAAACCAACGTGAAAAGGAGAACATACATATTATTAGTGAAAATCAAAAACAATCTTTCTTTGTTAGTTAAAAAAGGTGTAACCTGCGTTGTGTCCTTAATTCCATAATCTCTGACACACTGGTCAAAATCGCCAGGCCGGTTTATCATGCAGTATGTTTCTATCTGCGCCCGAAAACTTTGAGTCGTCGGAAGCAGACTATACCAAAACGCAAAAGCAACAGTAAAACCAACAAAAAGCCAGAGAAACGTATATATCGCATGCCGATGGTCTTTCAACAACTGCCAACTGCCACGACCTTTTTCTATTTTTGTTTCTTCTAATCTAATCGTGTAATAAATAAAAGGAAGAGAAAACAAAACAGTGAATAACACAACCAATATCCCAGAACTTTTGACAAGAACAGCATCTTGCGAAAAAACCCAATCAACCAGCAAAACCGCCAAGCTCGCGTAAAACGCCCCGACGAAAAACATCTCCCAAGGCCGCCTCTCCGCCTTCTTCGGGTTGATTAACATTTCTAACATTTTGATAACAGGGAATTGGAGATTAAATAGTTTTTGTGCTAAAACAAAACAATAGGAATTTTTATAAACACAAATTCCCCTCAAAAATCATGGAAATGCAAAGAAATGTAACTTTAGAAATGTTATACCTGAAGATGAAAACAATTGAAGAAAAATTAAATCATTTAGTTATAACTGTAGAAGAAGAAAAAGAGTCTGGCATTCCAGTTACCGCGCTTTTGTCAGAAAAATCTTTAGCAAAGGATTGGCTCACTCCTGAGGAGACTGAGGCATGGAAAGATTTGTGAAGGGAGATGTTGTAATAATACATTTTCCTTTTTCTGATTTGACAGGAGTAGAAAAACGTCCAGCATTAGTTCTATTAGATTTGGGAGGAGAAGATATTCTTCTTTGTCAAATAACAAGCAACCCCTACAATGACAAACAGAAAATGCCAATCCGAGAAGAAGACTTTAACAAAGGCAAGTTAAAACAAAACAGCTTTGTCAGACCACTTAATCTATTCACAGGAGATTATTCTCTGATTGAGTACAAAGCTGGTTCACTAAAGCAGGAAAAGATTAACGAAGTCATAGAAAGAATCTGTGAACTCCTTAGAAACTAAAACAAAACCATTATAAATTCCTTCAACATACTTTCAACATGAAAGAGGTAGATATTTTTCTCGCATCAGACCACGCCGGCTTCAAACTAAAAGAAAAACTCAAGACTTATCTGCAAAAGCTGCATCAAGTTGAAGACCTCGGACCTTTTTCTTACAATCCTAAAGACGACTATCCTGACTTTGCGTCAAAAGTTGCGAGAAAGGTTTCAAAAAATAAAAACTCGAAAGGAATTTTAGTTTGTAGTTCTGGAGTTGGCATGGCAATCGCAGCAAACAAATTCAGAGGAATCCGGGCAGTCACAGCTTACGACGCATTCACCGCAAGGTTTTCTCGCGAACACAACAACACAAATATCCTTGCCCTGCGCGCCAAAAACTTTTCATTTGAAAAAACAAAAAAGATTATTTCAATTTGGTTGAAAACTCCTTTCTCGAATGAGGAGAGACATAAACGCAGGATTAGGAAGATTGGAAAATGGACTACTCTTCCCTAAAACAAAAATGCCAGCACTACCAAACCAACAAAAAAGAAATTTAACAGTAAAACTCCCAGTCGCAGCAAGTAAAATTAAAAGACAATCGCCATCAACAGCACATATCCCAATCGACTCTGGTTTATATGATAATCTTAAGGAAGATCGGAAAATGAAACTAATCCCAACAATTTTCGCCCACAACAAAAAAGAATTCGAAGAAAGATTCAAAAAAATCTTGCCGATTTCAAAAAATATCCAAATAGACTTCATGGACGGAAAATTCGTAAAAGCAAAATCAATCCAACCTCGTGATATCCCAAACCTTGCCAAGTTCAAAAACAATTTCGAAGCTCACTTAATGTGCCTGCATCCAGAAAAATATCTCTCAACATTGAAACAAAAAGGTTTCAAAAAAATCTTCTTTCATTTCGAAGCTACAAAAAATCCCGAAAAAATCCTAAACCAAATAAAATCCCTAAATCTCACAGCAGGGATTGCGTTTAACCCTAATGCTCCAATAAAAAAAATCATAGAACTTTCCAACCTCGCAGACGTTCTCCTTTTCATGGGCCACACGCCCGGAGTTGAAGGAGTTTCCTTTAACCCAAAGACTCTTGAAAAAATAAAAGCTCTTAGAAAAACAAACAAAAAAATAAAAATCCAGGTCGACGGCGGCGCATCTCCGAGAATAATCCCAAAACTTGCAAAAGCGGGCGTCAATTACGCTAACATTGGTTCATACGTTTCCAAATCAAAAAATCCAAAGCAAGCTTTTAAAAAATTGAATAGGCTTTGTAAATCCTAAAATGTCAACTCTAATCCTAACATTCCCCGCAACAAAAACTCTTGCGAAATTAGTTGCTAAACAAATAAAAACGCCTTGCGAAGAAATTCAAGTCAAAGATTTTCCGGATGAAGAATCTTACGTGAAATTCAAAACGTCTCCAAAGAATAAAACAGTTGTTATTTTCAACTCGTTTTCAAGAGACCAAAATAATCGATTGATTGAAACAATTCTCGCAGCAGGAATTGCCAAGGATTTCGGGGCAAAAAAAATTATTTTGGCTGCTCCTTATTTCCCTTATCTTCGGCAAGATACACATTTCGAAAACTTTGATTCCTTTTCAATAAAATACATTTCACCTTTACTAAAAAACTTTGATAAAATCCTGATAATTGACCCCCACCTGCAACGAATAAAAAACATCAAGCAAATCGGAAAGAATTTTGAAAAGCTTTCGGCAAATAATTTAATCGCTGAATATATCAAAAAGAATTTCAAAGAGCCGTTCACAATTGTCGGACCTGACAAAGAAAGCAGACAATGGGCTCAACGCATAGCAAACTTACTCGGTAAACAAGCGACAATTCTCAAAAAAACGCGGTTCACTTGGGAAAAAGTAAAAATCCAAAGCAAGCCCCTCGGAAAAAACACAATAATCATAGACGACATAATCGGGACAGGAAACACAATCCTTGAAACAATAAAAGTTGCAAAGCATCACGGAGCTGAAAAAGTGACAGTCATCGGAGTCCACGGAGTTCTCGTAGGCGACGCAGCAAAAAGAATCAGAAAACACGCAAGCTTAATAACGACAAACGCAATTGAAAATAAATTCAGCAGGATTGATGTTTCAGGGGTTATTGCTGAGGCGTTGGGGATACTGTCCAATTAACGTCAGATTTATATAATCTGATAGATTAACCTTCTGATAAGGAGGTATGTTCTATGAAAACAAAATGCCAATTTTGTAAGAAATTGTCTGCGGTAAAACAAGGTTATAGAAAAAACAAAGTTG
>JAHISS010000106.1 GCA_018817905.1 Nanobdellota archaeon | reverse complement strand
TTGCAACGGATTTGACGAGGATGGGTTTTGTATTTTAGATGTTATTGATGGGGGCGATCAGATAGTTTCTTGTGAAAATGATACGCATGTTCAAGAAGTTGTTAGTGAGGATTCTGTTGGGTTGTATGAGCCTTGTCCTTGTGAGGGTTGAGGAATTTTGCAAGAGAATTTTGATCGGTTAGCGAAGGTCTGGGGAAATAAAAAAAAGAGTTAAAAGAGTAACGCAGATTATTATTATAATCAGGATTACGGCCAATGTTTTTCCCATAGTTTAATTTAGATTTCTTGGAATATAAATCTAACTAAACGCATTTTCCTTGCTTACTTTTTTTGAGATAACTGCTATTAAAAAGGAAGAGATAAACATGACAACTAATCTGCCAATGAGAAACAAATTTTCTTCAAGGTTCTGTTCTAACAAGAGCGTATTAAACAAAAAGTTGTTTATTATTACGAGGGGATTTAAATTTATCAAAAATCTGACGACTGACCCGGATAAAACTGAAGGAACAAGAAGGTCTGAACATACAAATGAAAACATCAAGGCGAAAACAGTTATTAGAATAGAGATACTTTCAGATTTTATAAAATAGCCAATGCTAATTCCTACAAATATCATGATTGAAGAGACTAAGAAAAGAGATAATAATGCTCCTGGAATTGCAGCAAAAGAAAACTCAAACCAAGCCCAACCAAAAAAGATTAAGACTGCAATTTGTATAAACACAAAAAATAGATTGACCAGATAATCTGCAATAACAAAATGAATGCCTTTTGTTGGGGTCATTAATTCTCTAAGGTAACTTGACTGATGGGCGTTATTTAAAATAAATTTGTTTGATAGAACAAGAGATGAGAATATTACGATGATGGAAACAACGAAAGGAAACGACATCCGGACAAGGTCATCAGAAAATGAACGTACACCAATAAAGGAAAGGGAAAGAGAACCTTGGTCAGCGGATCCGACTCCACCGAGATCGGTTTCTATTTCTTGAAGGCGGCTCTTAAACCCTTGTATTCGGGTAATACTACCATTCGTTCTTTCGAGAGAAAGAGAAATGTCAGAATCAATTTGATCTAATTTTATCTTGAAAGGGGTTAGTTCTTCATAAAGTTGGTCTATTCTGTCAAAAATCTCATTGAATTTTTCTTCTCGAATATTGTTTTCTATAAGGGAGGACGTTGTTTCTAATTCGGTTAGAGATACAAAGAGTGATTCAATCCGCAAGGTTACTTGCTCGTACTCTGCGGGTTCAAGAGTCTGTTGAAGTGAATTTTGAAGTTCTTGTAGAGTTCCCCTTAATGTTTGTAGGCCAGAGGTCATTTGATTTATCTTTAAGCTAGCTTCTTGGATGTTCTGTTTCGTTGAGCTTATTTGAGAGCGAATTGATTGCAGAGTCGTATAAACCTGGTCAAACTGTTCTTTGAATTCTCTTAAATCTTTTTGATATGCAGAGAGCAAAGCTTCTTGTTCTTTTAGCTCATTTTCTGTTTTGTCTAATTCTGAAAGAGATTCATTTACGAAAAATGAATACGTAAGCATTTTAGAATCTATTTCATTACGAGTATGGTCTATAAACTGTGCTTGTTCTGAAAATAATCTTTCCAATACAGTCTTTCTTACGTAAAAATCAATAATCTGCCGAGCATTATCAATGTAAACCTCAATATATTTTGAACTTTCTGGCCGTTCAGATTGAACTTTGATGCAAACGCTTATTCTATAATTGAAGAGATCTGTTTTGCACGTGTCTAAGTCTGAGTAAAGAGAAACCTTGCCAAATTCTTTAACTCCGGTTAATGTTTCTCCCTCTACCAAACCAATTCTAATATTTTTTGGATTATTGGAATTTAACATCATTGCAGAGACGACGATAAGAAGAAGCGGTAAAATAAACAAAATCACAAAATATTTCCAATTGCGAGTTATCGTTTTTAAGTTTTTTATGAATATGTTAATTATCTTCATTTTGTGAAATAAGCTCGAAAATTTTCTGGAGGGGTAATTTATAAGTATTCCTAAATTGCGCTGGAGAACCGCTCGCAATAATTCGGCCATCTTTTAAGAAAACAATTCGATCGCAGTTTTCTTCTATTTCATCTAATAGATGAGAAGCAACCAATACGGTTGTTTGCATTCTATTTTTAATCTGGTGAATATACTCCCAGAATTTTTTTCTTAAAAGGGGATCAAGGCCAGTAGTTGGTTCATCGAGTATTAGAAGGGGGGGATTGTGAATTAGTGAAACTAAGATGTTTGTCCTCTTTGCCATTCCTCCAGAAAGATTTTTAACAAGAATGTTTTCAGAATTCTCAAGTTTCAAAAAAAGCAATAATTCTTTCATCCTTAATTCTACTTCTTTCTTTTTCAAGCCCATCAGAGACCCAAAGTAAAAACAATTTTCGCCGACTGTAAGTTCTTCTATAATCCTGTCAGATTGTGTTGCAAATCCAATCTTGGCAATGTAATTGTTTGAATTCTTATTAATTATTTTACCTTGGAATAAGATGGATCCGGAGTCGCTTTCTAAAAAGCCAGTTAAAATAGAAAAAAGTGTGCTCTTGCCTCCACCGCTTTCTCCGATAACACCTAAAATTTCTCCCTCTTCAACCGAAAAACTGAGGTCTTTAAGAACTTCTCTTTTTCCAAAAGACTTTTTAATACCTCTGAAGTCAAGTAAAGTCATGGAGGCAAGAGCCCAAACCTACTTTTAATCTTTTTGTTCGGAAGCTATTTTACTTTAGTGTAGTTTATGGACTCTGCTTTTAAATAAACCCTAGATAAAACAAACATTTTTAACTAACCTGCTTTTTCATAAATGATGTTCGGCGATTTTAATGTTTCAAAAATTAGAGAAGATTTCGAGAGCTTGAAGCAGGGAATTTATCTTGACAATGCGTGCATGAGTTTGAAGCCGAGGCAGGTTGTTGCAAAGATGAATGAATATTATTCGGAGTATCCGACATGTGCTGGTCGGAGCGGACACGGACTTTCGAAAAAGGTGGAGCATGAAGTTGACTTGGCTCGGAGGGAAGTTGCAAAGATGCTCAACGCTAAGGTTGAAGAAATTGTTTTTATGCGGAATGCGACAGAGGCGATAAATCTTGTTGCTAATTGTTTTGGTTTGAAAGAAGGAGACGAAGTTATTGTTTCGGATAAGGAGCACAATTCTAATTTGATTCCCTGGCTGAAGTTGAAGGAAAAAGGAATTGTTGTTAAGGTTTGCGAGAGTAATGAGGACAACACGTTTAATCTGGAGAATTTTAAAAAATGTTTTAGCGAACAGACAAAGCTTGTTGCGGTTGTGCATGTTTCTAATCTGGATGGGA
>JAHISS010000105.1 GCA_018817905.1 Nanobdellota archaeon | reverse complement strand
TTTTGTAAATCCGCACCAGAGTTTGAATGGAAAAACTCCTGCAGAGGCAGCAGGAATAAAATTAGATTTGGGAAGAATGAAATTATTTGGTCTAATAAAATATCAATCAAAAAACTCAAGAGACGATTAGTTTAGAGTATCCTCCCCGCAATACCTTTAAATAATTCCCCAACCTTTTTTATCTATGCAGCAAGAAACTCTTCACCTAACAAATGTTTTAGAACAAGTCAAGACAGCAATTTCTACAAAGAACATCATCCAGCTTAAGGACCTTTCAAACCAGACAATCCACTCTGCTTCATCCGACCAGGACTCAGCCAGCATAACAACTGCGGTGATAGTTTACACGCTGAGCAAACTCATCGAACGCGCCGACTACAAGAGAATAAGAAACTGGGAAAACTTCGTGAAAAAGTTCAACGGCTTCCTAACTCTTGCAATTAAATCTCTAAAAGAAAACAATCAAGAAAAATACAACGACTACATTTCCCAGGCGCGCAAAACTCTCGAGTCGCATTCAATAACTCTAAAACCCTACATCCAAGACGTCCTAAAAAAATCCTCAATTAACAAGGGCTCAAAAATTTACGAACACGGAATTTCCCTAGAACAAACCGCAAAACTCCTCGGCATCACCCAGTGGGAACTCTCCGACTACATCGGCTCTCGCACATTAGCAGACGTCAAACAAAATCAGACCCTCAACGTAAAAGAGCGGGCCAAAATGGCCATGGAGTTTTTCTCATGATAACATCAAAACAATTTTACACAAAACTAAAACCTGAAGGTCTCGCAGAAAGAAAGAAAGTAGTTCACACAAAGAAAGAACTGGCCTACCTGAAAAAGCTTCTCAACAAAAAACAAAAGATCCTTGACGTTGGCTGCGGATTTGGAAGGTTCACAATCCCCCTAACAAAACAAGGATATAAAGTTGAAGGTGTTGATATAACTCCTACGCTAATAAAAAGAGCAAAACAACTTGCTAAAAAAGAAAAACTAAATATTAAATTCAAAATAGGAGATATGAGAAAACTCTCTTACAAAAAAGATTCATTCGACGCAATTATCTGTATGTGGTCTGTTTTCATAGAGCTAACAAAAAAATCAGATCAACTTAAAACAATAAAAGAGATGTTAAGAGTTTTGAAAAAAAAGGGCTTCACACTCATAGAAGTTAGGCCATCATTAAAAGACGATAAATTTTTGGTTAAAAAAGAAGGCGATGAAGTGAAATTTAATCCAAAAACGAAGCTAATCAGCTTTAAGGTCTCAGGAATAGAATCAGTTTCCCATTACATTCACAACAAAAAAACATTCGCTGAATTAATGAAAAAGGCAAAAATCAAAGAGTATAAAATATTCATCGACAAATTTGGAGGGCGAGACAGAATGTTCTTGCAGTTTTGGAAAAAATGACCCCCCGAAAAACTTATAAAGAGAAAGAACCTTGTAAACCCAGTATGACCCTCGGTGATCGGAATGGGCCGCCGGATGAGTCATTTCATACTTCAAGTCCCCGGTATCTTCGCAAGAACATGCCGGGTTTTATTTTCATTAATTCTGAGGCGGTTTTATGAAACGAACAATGGTCTTCATTGACGCGAACAATTGGTATCATAATCTAAAGGGTTGGCTCAAACCCAGCGACATAGACATCAAAAAAATCGTGAACTTTATTTCAACAGAAAAAAATCTTGACATAATAGAAATTAGGTGGTACACTTCAATGCCCAGTCGAGAGGATAATGAACTAATATACAAAAGACAAAGATCCTTTTTAGGCCATCTCGAAAAACAAGGAATTAAAATAATTTCTAGAAAATTACAAAGATTATCAAATAAAGAATTAGCAAGAAAAAGGCAGAATCTTATTGAATCTTGGGACTTATGTGATATCTGTAAACCTCTGGTAGCTGCTTCATTTCTTGATATGAGAGACACTACTCAAAAAGAGAAAGGTATAGATGTTCGCATAGCTATCGACATGGTAAACTACGCATTAAGCAATAAATTAGAATGTTGTATTTTAATATCTGGAGATGCGGACTTCGTTCCAGCTCTCGAATTAGTAAAAAGTATTGGAAAAGAAGTGCTCTGTGCATTCATCCCAAGAGGGTATTCAAACGAATTGAGACAAAAATTTTCCCATTTAACAATCAAAAGAGATAGTTTAACTAAATGTCTTAAGGAATACAAAAAATGACCTTAACAACAACCCTCCCACATCAAGAACAAATAATAACCTTCATCCCACGAGTTCAAAAACCCAGCCTTCCCAAAAAAATCCTCGTACTAGACTCAGGAACCCTAATCAACCTCTCAATGAACGGCTTGCTCTACATCGTCCCAGAGTTAAAGAAAATAAGCAACGTTCAGTTCGTGATAACGGAACAAGTCAAATACGAAATACTTGACCGCCCGGTCTCGATCCCAAGGTTCCAACTCGGCGCATTAAGAATCAAAGAAATGATTGAAACAGACGCCATTGATTTATCTTCAGAGCTTTCAATCTCAGATCAAGAAGTAAAAGAAAAAACTAAAGAGCTAATGAATCTTGCAAACCAAACAGTCGAAGCTCAAGGTAAATTCATCAAAATCGTGAGCGACGCGGAGATGTCCTGCCTTGCCCTCTCCACGTTGTTAACAAAAAAAGGAATTGAAAATATAATTGCAGTCGACGAAAGAACAACAAGAATCCTCTCAGAAAAACCAGAAAACCTGCGCAAACTGATGTCAAAAAAATTACACTTCAACGTCTCCCTAAACAAGCGCAACTTCTCAGAATTCAAGGACTTCAAGTTCATCCGTTCAACAGAATTAGTCTACGTCGCATTCAAAAAAGGAATCCTCAGAATCAAAGACCCCAAGGCCCTCGAAGCAGTTCTCTTCGCAACGAAATTCAAAGGCTCATCCGTAAGTTTTGATGAAATTAATGCGTTAAAGAAACTTTAGTGAACAATGCGCATCTAACCCATGTTTCAAGAGATGAATAAAAAAAGTTATTTAAAGAATTGGGGTAGAGATTTTATTAACTAAGTAATAGTGACATTTATAAATGCTCAATTAGCTCTTAGTCGTATGAACTTAGATGAATATTTAGAAGCATTGCGAGCTGGATACTTATGCGGAGATTGTGCTGGTTGAGAAGCTGGGCGAGGTGTGTGGGGAAGATGAATGATCTTGAAAAAATTATTAAGATTGGTGGCCTCGTAGCAATCGGTATCTTTTTTGGTTTTATGCTTTGGCATCCGTTACATAATGATTACGTTTCAAGGCAGACCTACAATGCATTACTTGCTGAAAATCAAAGACTAGTTCAGGAAAACAACCATCTCAAGGCAGATGTTTCCAATTTGATTTTAGAATTTTATACAAGGAGATTTGCATTTGATTTAATTGGTATTAACAAGCATAGAGCTGTCTTTTGTGCTGTCCAGAATCATCTAACAGGCGAAATACCAGTTCTTAGCGAGTTACTATGTTAGATATCTCAAAAAAATTATAATTTTATAGAAATTTACTATAATCTCGTCCATGCTCTCTTGTAATTGTAACCGCCTCGTAACTTCTAATAACATGCTTAAATTTTGTTTTTATGTCGTTCATAACCCTATAGAATGCATCAAAATTCTGCACTTCCATTTCGATTTCCATCTCCCATGCTCCAACAGTATTGCTTACAGCTATAACGTTGGGGTGGTTCAAGCAATAGTCTACAAGAGACTTGTATTCCTCCTTTGCTGGATTTTGTAAGTAAACAAAAGCCTTACAAAATTCCATCCCTATTTTTTCTAAATTTAGTCCAATAAAATAATTTTGAATCACTTCTTTTTTTTCAAGATTCTTTATGCGATTTATTATCGTGTTGCTTGATTGGTTCAGTTTGATGGCCATATCAAGAATTGGTGTTCTACAGTTTTCTGTCAACGTCTTAATAATCTTTGTATCCAACTCATCAACAACGTACTCTACTTTCCCTCCAACTTTTGTCACGGTTCTCTTAGCGTTATCAGTCGCCCATCCCCTGCTCACTACAAAATACTCTGGTTCTATGAGTACCTCCTTTGATAAAATATATTTTCCGTATTTTTCTGAAAGGTTATTAAGAATTTCCTGGGTTTCATAAATATCTTTAACAAAAAGACCAAAAATACAGTCCCATCTCCCACTGCAATAAACAACCCATGGCACTCTTGGCAAATTTTTTAGATAATCAAAGATTTCGTCAGATTTATTTTCATCCAAATTTTGAAACTGCAAGGTTACTTTTCCGATTATTAATCCTAACTTGGATACATTGATCTCTGCAAAACATCTTGTGATAATTTGTTCACTAAATAATTTTTTAAGCCTATAATTCGCGCCATCCTTGGATACCTTTAATTTCTTAGCAAGTTGATTTATACTCATCCTACTCTGGCCGTCAAGCACAGCTATCATTTTCCTTTCACTTTCTTTTAGGGAGTATTCTGCCATATTTAATCTAAAATGCAGTATATATTTAAATCTTTTGTATTTTGGAGTAATTTCTGTCAGTTAATTACTTAACGCCATAGATTGCAAATTTCTTATGAGTGAATACTATGGCAAAGAATAAAATCAAGATTGTTGGGATAAGGCCTCCTGAGACAGATCTTACTCTATCGGGATATGGCGGAATTAACGGAAGGATAAGCGTAGCTCCCATACGCCCAAAAGTCCCCAGCTTAGGTCTCTTTCATGTTGGAACAGTATTGGGGAAGGAGTTAAGGGGAGAGGGATATGATCCCGATATTTCATTTGAAGATATGGCCTCTTCTGAACCAGAAACACTCTCTCCATATGCAGGAGCCTTCTCCAAGTTTTCTGGAGTACCTTATGGTTCTGGTGTTATTCATAAAATGCTTCGGGGAAAACCGCTTTCTTCTCTTGAGAATACTGTTCGAGAGGCAGATGTTTGTTTTATAAGTTCCCTTTTTACAGCAGGAGCCGCATCAACTGCTCAAACAATGGGAGCAATAAAAAAACATAATCCAAATTCAATACTGCTTATTGGGGGAAGAGACGCACAGTACATGCCCGATTGGTATTTACAAAGAGGAGCAGATGCTGTTTTTCTTGGTCAAGCAGAAGGGCTAGTTGGAAAGGTAACTATAGCGTTGCTTAACGGTCGCCCAGTTAGTTTTCCAGGTGTAGCAACTCCGAATAGTATCGGAGGCCTTGGGGAAATTAAGATTGTAGATCGTGCGAGGCTGAAGAATTTAGGAGTTAATAGTTTAAATAAATCTTCAACAACTATCTCTCGCAATACTTCTCTCGAACAAGAAATATTTCCAGACTTTGATAAGAATATTCTTTCTGAATACTCTGAGAGTTGTGATGGTGCGCTTCCCCCAGGAGTAACTGGTTCTGTAATGTGGTATCAAACTTCCGTTGGTTGTCCTAGATCCTGCGACTTTTGTCCTTCAGCAAGAAATCCCTATTTTAGTTTATCTGCAAATAGAGTAGACAGAATGTTAGAACATTATAAGAACGCAGGGATTAGAACTATTCTTTCTGCTGAAGACAACTTTCTTGCACGCCTTTTAGACAAAAGCAGACAAGGAGAACAGGAACCAGAACAAGAAATAGTTGACATAATGAAACTAATTCGTTCGCATGGATTCGCGCATGAATTTAGCAATGGATTAGAAGTTGGACTTTTAATCGATAGATCTGGGTCTCTTAGAGAGTACCTAATTGAGAATTTGTTTGCACATGATAGAACCAAAGAGGGGGTTGTCGGAACCTATAGAATGTATTGGCCAATAGAAACTCCAATAGGAAGAGACCGATTCAGAAAATTGGCTACAAAAAGAGACCATTATCGAATTCTCGATGCTGTTCTCCAGACGGAAATCCCAGAGATAGTTTTCAATTCAATTCTTTTTACAGACTACGGATCAAGAGAAATCGAATCGTTTAGAAGAGAGCTTGGAGAATTTTGTGATTGGATGACAAAACATCAAAGACAAACTAAGTGGTCTCTGCCAATATTTCACGAGCTTCCTCTTCCAGGATCTAAATCATATGGGGAGCTTTTATCCAAATCATTTGATATAAATCGGCATCCTGAACTTTGGGCAGTTCCCATTAATCCAACAAATGGCGCACATTATAGTTATGATGAACTTTATGGCATTAAGAGAAAATTGATGGAGGAATTTGATCCAGCAGGACTTAAAGAATGGGATACGCTTGGGAGATACGGTACCACTACCCATACGAAATAAGATTTTTAAACCCAGAACAAATCTTAAAGACCCAACTCAAAATTAACTTTAATCCCTTTAATATTCCTCTTCAAATTCCCACTAGATAAAACCCTAATCAGATTCATCTTCTTTAATTTAGTCGCGTAAGTGCTTATCGTGGCAACCGATTTTCCGAGCTTCCTGGAAATCTGGCTTGTGTTCATAGTCCCGTCTGAAAGCAGAATAATCTCCAACGCAATATCGCTCTTCAAAACCTGCCCCATACCCTTAACATCTTTCCTCTTAGTAATATTCAGAACAGTTTCTTCTAACTTCCCACTAGTCTCAAGATATTTCTTCTTACTTGCCAAACAACTCATCATTTCCCAATCTTCTTCTTGACAATAACTTCAATTACCCATAAGAGAATTAGTAGAACAATCGACCCAGCGACGATAATCATCAAGTGCGCCCAGAGGGGAATGCCCTGGGAAATATCAACAATCCCTTCAAGAAACTTGTAATTTCTCCACGGAATCGTCAATACGTACACTACAACAAATGTAAGTGTTTAGCTTCTTAACGTCTGCTTCATCATATTCTGAGGATTCAATCTCCTAAGTTTCCACGTTTGTAATAAAGAAAGTAAAACTTCCATTGTGTGCGTTCCCTTTTCATTTCTCAGTGTGCCTGTAATCTTTCG
>JAHISS010000104.1 GCA_018817905.1 Nanobdellota archaeon | reverse complement strand
TCTTAGAATCCAACGGCAGAGACAAAACAAAAATGAAATCCCTTGCCCAAGAAATCCTGAAAAAAATCCCGCACAAATGCAACTACAGAATCATAGGGTTTACGATAATTCTAATTAAGAGTTAACTTTAAAAGTCCCATTTCTCAATAGAGTTTATGGCCGACATCAGAACAATTGAATCGCAAAAATATAACTCCTCTTTAGCTGAAGCGTTGAAAAAGGTAAAAGAACTTGAGAAGCCAGATTGGCTTGACTTTGTGAAAACTTCAACGCATAAAAAAAGGCCGCCAGCAGAAGAGGACTTTTGGTTCAAAAGAATTGCAAGCATCTTAAGACAGATTTATATTAAAGGAATTGTCGGAGTCGAAAGGTTAAGGACAAGATACGGAGGCAGAAAAAACCGCGGACAAAAACCGCCAGAGTTCAGAAAAGGCGCTGGAAAAATAATTCGGGTAATCTTACAGCAGTTAGAATCTGCGGGTCTTGTTGAAAAAGTAAAAGAAAAGCGCGCAGGAAGGAGATTAACGCAAAAAGGTAGAGAATTTTTGGAGAGCATTGGAAAATGAAACACCAGCAAAAGAAAATAAAACTAAACGTAGCAAATCGCCAGACAAGGTGGGCGCCGTTTTGGGCAGTTATCAAAAAATTCGGAATGGGCCATAAAACCCACCCAAGCGCAATCACCAAACACCGAAGGCATTGGCGAAGAACAAAACTAAAAATTAAACCACGAAGAATGAAGAAACAACAGTTGGGATAAAATGGCAGCAAAATATATCATAGGAGGACCTGAAGCACGACAACTCTATGCAAAGCTACAATCTTTGGGGCAGGAAACTTCCCAAGGGATACGCGTAGCTGCATCCGTCACATATTCTGATTTTATGCATGTCCTGCACGCCGCACCAGGAACTACAGTAAGAATAAACTATCATGGAAGACTATCAGATTTCGATAGAGCAGAAATAACTTTATTAACGGATCATTCTGCAGATAGCTCAGCAAAGAAAACTTTAGAATCCTTTGCTGGATTTAAACTTTGCGAAGTCTAAAATGGCACAAAAAACCGAAACAAAACCAGAACTTGAAAGAGAATACATCATTCCACTCAGAAAGGAATGGAGAAAAGTTGCAAATTACCGTCGGACAGGCAGAGCAATCAAAGCAATCAAAAAATTCATTGCGCGACATATGAAAGTTCCAGAGCACGACGTTTCAAAAGTCAAGCTGGACATTTATCTAAACAACGAAATATTCTTCAGGGGAAGAAAAAAACCTCCAGCAAAAATTAAGGTTAAGGCAGTGAGAGAAGGAGATGTTGTTAAAGTTAGACTTGCAGAAATTCCAACCGCTGTAAAATTCCTAAAGATAAAACACGAAAAAAGGAGCAAGCCAGCTGAAAAACCAAAAGATGCTCCACCAGCACCTGCAGAAGTTCCAGGAGAAAAACCTGTTGAAGAAGGCAAGGAAAAACCAGAAGAAAAAAAGGAAAGGACTGAAGAAGAAAAGAAAGAAGAAAAAGAAAAAAGCAGGGCAGTTGCAGAAGTCAGGGAAAAAGATGCAAAGACTCAGGCCAAACAGCAAAAATCAGCAGGCGCAAAAACAAAACAGCCAACACACCACAGATTAGCGCTGAAGAAATAATTTTAAACTCCTACTTCTAAATAACTTCATGTCAAACCTATCTCAACTAAAGTCAGACCTTAACAATTTAGCAAACCCAGATCAGGCGAAAATCTTGCAAGGATTTTTCAAAACAGGAAAAGGACAATACGGCGAAGGTGATATTTTTCTCGGCGTGAAAGTTCCGCAAACAAGACAAATCGCTAAGAAATATTCAGACCTTCCGTTAAACGAAATCTCCCAACTATTAAATTCAAAGCTCCACGAAGAAAGATTAGCTGCTCTTCTAATCCTTGTCAACAATTTCCAAAAAAATCCAAGCAAAGAACTTTTTGATTTCTATCTCGCGAACACAAAAAACATAAACAACTGGGATTTAGTTGACTTGACAGCGCACAAAATAGTTGGAGCTTATTTAGAAGACAAACCTCGCGAAATCCTCTACAAACTCGCGCGTTCTTCCTCGCTGTGGGAAAGAAGAATCGCAATCATCTCAACATTTCACTTCATCCGCGACAATGACTTCAAGGATTCTTTAGCGTTAGCAGAAATCCTCCTAAACGACTCTCACGACTTAATGCACAAAGCAGTCGGCTGGATGCTTCGAGAAATAGGAAAACGCGACCAATCTCTTTTAGAAAACTTTCTAAAAAAACATTACAAAAAAATGCCAAGAACAATGTTGCGTTACGCGATTGAAAGATTTGAAGAAGGAAAAAGAAAAAATTATCTCAACGGAAACGTTTAAGGTCTTTTTCAGCAACTTCCCTCAATTTCTCAGCAGAATAAGTCCTATTGCAGTTATAACAAATATATCCTGGCCCATGTTCTTTAGCAATAACATCGCCATCAGAAACATGATTAAAAGGAGCAACTGTAACAAAATGTCCTTCAGGACACATCATCTCCAAAAGACATCTTTTTTCATCCACATTTTTCCAAAGAGAAACACTTTAAAAATATTCGTGGGGTAGAAAACACATGGAACAAAGGGATAAAAATGAAAATAGAATTATTTAAGGTCCCAAACGACATCCATGGAAAGGCGCTAAAAATATTCTTAGAAAAAAATAAAATAAAATTCCATGAAATCTCGGCTGACGATATTAACGTACTGCAAAATGTGGTTGGGCGCGACCTAACGGAAAAGATATCCGTAATAAAAGTAACCTATTCTCACGGAACCAATGTCATGCAAGGTTTTAACGAACATTACTTAAATCAGCAGATAGTTGAACACATTAAAAAATATAACATAAAACACCTAAAATGAAACAACTCCAAAACCTCTTGAATTTCTCCCTCATAAACTTAGACAAACCTACAGGCCCAACATCTTTCCAAATTTCCCAGTTCGTAAAAAATTCACTCCACCTCGCAAAAACCTCCCACATGGGAACCTTAGATCCACAAGTAACCGGCGTCCTGCCAGTCACGTTAGGAAGGGCATGCAAACTTTCTGAGTATTTCATGCACAAAGACAAGAAGTACGTTGGAATCATGCGCATTCATGAAGATCTCCCCCTAGCAAAACTAAAGAAACTGATGAAAGAGTTCACAGGAAAAATAACCCAATTACCTCCAGTAAAATCACGAGTCAAAAGAGCATTCCGCGAAAGAGAAGTAAAACAATTTGAAATTTCAGAAAAGAAAGGCAAGGATGTTCTTTTCGTCTCAGAAGTTCAAGCAGGAACTTACATTAGAAAACTCTGCTCCGACCTCGGAGAAAAAATAGGTGGAGCGCACATGTTAGAACTCCGAAGAACAAAAGCCTCAATCTTCTCAGAAAACGACGACAATTTTGTAAACCTCTACGACTTTGAAAAGGCGGTCAATGCTCTAAACGAAGGAAACGAAACCCCTCTAAGAAAGATGTTGATTCCAGCAGAGCAAGCAATCCAAAAAGTTTTACCAGTTGCAAAACTCTCTAACAAAAATCTCGGTCAAATCCTCACAGGAAAACCTCTCTGCGAGGAAGATTTTTTAGAACCCTTGCAGGATGATTTATTTGCAGCATTTCATGAAGATAAGTTTATCGGTGTTTATCGGGCAGTTAAAGAGAAAGATATTATCGCGAGGGCGGAGTTTGTGTTTAATTAACTTTAAAAAATCTAACAACAAGCTATTCTTATGAAAAAAGCAATCATCATCCATGGCTGGGGCGGCTCACCAAATGAAGCAATACACAAATATCTAAAAAGACAATTGGAAGCACAAGGATTCAATGTCCAAGTTCCAGAAATGCCAAACACTGAAGCCCCAGAAATAAAAACATGGATCGACCATCTAAAAGACCTCGCCCCAAACCCAGACAAAGAAACTTTTTTCATAGGGCACTCGGTAGGCTGCCAAACAATCTTAAGATATTTAGAAAAGCTTCCAGAAACCACAAAAGTTGGTGGCGTTGTTATGATTGCCCCTTGGATGCATCTGCTCGACACAGCCTATGAAAATCCAGAAGAAGAAAAAGAAATAGCCAAACCTTGGCTCGAAACACCCATCGACTGGGAAAAGATTAAATCCCGCACAGACCATTTTGTAGCAATCTTTTCAGATAACGACTTTTGCGTTCCTCTTTCAGACAAAGAGATATTCAAGGAACTT
>JAHISS010000103.1 GCA_018817905.1 Nanobdellota archaeon | reverse complement strand
GGGGTTGGGACAAAATTAATCATCGGCCATCCAGAAGAGGTTATGCCATATGAGGTTGCAGAATATGGCAGTGTCTATTCTATCTTCTCTTTTTTGGTTTAATTTCCATCCGAATCTTTGTTTGTCTTCTGAGAATCCTGCTTCTGAGTGGTTTCTTAGGAAGTATTCTTTAAGGTAATCTTGGATTTTGTTTACAAATTCATGGAGCATACATTTCCATTTCAGTGTTCCTTTTATTGTTGCGTTCTTTTTTGGTATTAAGTATATTTTGACATTGGCAAAGTTTTCATCAAGTTGTTTTACGTATTGTTGTTTGCTGTAATATCTGTCAAGTCTTATGCTGTCTAAACTGATATCTAAATCTAATTTTTTTAGCATGTCTAATGCTTGTTGGTATGCTTCATTTTCACTTTTGAAACTTGTCCCGTATGTTATGTACATGTGGGTGTCTATGTCAATTAATTTGAAACAGTATACGAATTGTTTTTTCTTGCGTTCTTTTTTTGAAGTTTTTTTCAGTTTGTCTTTTAGTTTTTGTGCTTCTGTAGCGTAATGTTTTTTGATGGTAAGAGAATATCCTGTGCCGTCACCAGAGCCATTCACGTTTTTTACGTCCTTTCGACGTAAAATGAGTACATGCAGGTTATGTAATGCCATGAGCACAAGATCTTCTGAGTATAAACGTTCTACAGTTTTGTAGCTGACATCGACATCTGATAGCAAACAAAAAATTGCAAGCATACAACTCATACCCCTGTTACTTTTGCCAACTAGACGATGGATCAAAACTAAAATAACTTTTTGCTTAAGTGTAAGTTCAGAAGGTCTTCCTCTTGTTTCTCCATTCACTATTTTGATTGATGAAACTGCCTCATCAATCAAGGGTTCCAATTCACGTATCGCTTCTTTAATTCTCCTAGCCAATTTCTGCTCATAAGTTCTCCAATCTCTCTTCTTGCTGGGCGTCTTTTCTTTATACTCCTCAATAATCTCATCAAGCATACTAACTGTTTCCCGTACCTCTTTTGTTGTGATTTTCATGCATATCTATAAGACCGAAAAGTATTTAAGGATATCTATCCATATCCTACACTATGAGAACAGTCCAAGTCATAAAAGGGGATCTAACAATCAAAGACAAAGTCGAAGTAATCTACGAAAGAAAAATAACACCTTTCGGGAACTCAGCAAAACTAGACGCACAAAAGAAATACATCGGAAGAAGAGCATATGTCATAGTCCTAAAGGACTAGACATTATTTTTGTCCCAACCCCTGTATGAGGTGAAGAATTTCCTTATAGTTGAAGTCAGGTTATTCTTTACTGTTTCAGATTCAAGTATCTCTTTTGCTTCTTCGTTGCTTGTTGCGTTTGTGCCGTCTTTTAGTATTTTGTTTGTTATGCAGGACATTGCTACGCATTTCATTCCCCTGTTTTTTGCTGCTATGATTTCTGGTGTTACTGACATGCCTACTGCGTCTGCTCCTAGTCCGTTTCTGAATTCTATGCACTCTGCTTTTGTTTCGTATGTCAGTCCTGTTACAGCAAGGTAAGTTCCTATTCTCATAAACCCTCCGAATGAATGGCACCTATAGATTGCGTCATGTCCTCCTGTGTTGAACAGCATCCTTGTTAAGTCTTTATCGTAGGCGTCATTCATCGGTTGGTGTCTCAAGGTAGGTTCTCCGCCTACTCTTTTGAAATCATGTTGTCTTCCGAGAAGGGCATTTGGTATGTGATTAACATGGTCTTCTAGAACCATAATATCTCCTACATAGTATCTTTCATTTAGTCCTCTCGCAGTATCTGTTGCAAAGTAGTTCTTCACTCCAAGTTCTGCAAGAACATGCACTGGGAACATTATTTGTAGCATCCCTGTGTTGAATGGTTCATCGGCAACTTCATAGTAGTGTTTCCTTCCTTTCAAACCAATCACTGGCACATCTCCAATCTTCCCGTAGATTAATTTTCCTTCATGTCCTTCAACTGTTGTCCTTGGGAAGTTTGGTATGTGTTCATATTTTATGGTTTTAGCATCTTCAATTTCATTAGCCAAGTCTCCCAATCCTGATCCGAGAACAATGCCGAATTCTGGAGGAGTCCATATACCGCGCCTGATATGGCCAAAAGATTGTTTTATTATTATTGCTGCCTCTTTTACTTTCTGTTCATAGTTTTTCTGATAACTATACGCTTTTGTCAGTTCTTCTAAAGCTTTTTGTGTTGAATATCCCATTTTAGTGACTGCACGAAATTCCTATTTATATATCTTATGTAAAAAATAGTCCCGCCAGGATTTGAACCTGGGTCACGAGGAATTTCCAAAGCTATTGCCTTTCCAGAACCTCGTATGATTGGCCACTACACTACGGGACTGCGTTTATAGCCAATTCTTGTTACTTGTTTTATATATTTTACTATTTAAAAAAAGGGATAATAGCCCTATTAGGATTTGAACCTAAGTCAACGGATCCAAAGTCCGCTATGCTTGACCGCTACACCATAGGGCTGCGTATGAGTTCAAAGTCGGGGGTTGTTTATAAATTTAATTATTTAGAGGCCAATTTTATCACGTAGAATACCTCGTTTGGTATCTCAAATGTCTCGTATTTGCAGTCTTTTATGATTTTTTCGAACCATACCAATCTGCGTTTGCTGATGTTTTTTCTTCCCCCAATGGTTTTCAACGGGAAGCTTGCTACTACCCATTTTGTTTGCAGTTGTTCGAATATTGTTTTTGTGATATCTCTTTTAAGTGTTTCAAGTGTGTCTAGTAGTTTGAAGAGGAAGCAGACATCTGCAGGGGGTAGTGTATTGATTCTTGTTAGGTCTAGTGAGTATGCTTTGCCTTTGATTTTTAATTTATCAAAGTAGGATTGTATGAATTTGGAGTCTTCTTCTGTCAATTCGGTTGCGTAGTATTCTGTTTTCAGTCTCATGTAAGGATAAGATAGTGGATTTAGTCCGCATCCTAGGTCTAATATAGATTTTGGTTTTCCTGTGATGGCAAATATCTTTTCATACACTGAGGGATAGTATTCCAGTCTTTCTTTTGTTGATCTGTGCAGCTCTAATATTTTATTGTGTCCTGCTGTATCTTTCAAACTAGAAATATCTTTCAGTAGTTTTTCTTTTTTGGTGTACTTGCTTTTCTTGAACACCCCATAGACTGCGTGCAGTATGCTTCGGACTTCTTTGATTATTTTTTTTCTTTCTGATTTCTTATCTATATTGATTTTTTTTCCTTCTAGAAGTTCTTTTGTTATTGATCCGACAAAGTCAGAGTTCAGTGATTTCAACTCTTTTTTGTTTTTTATCTCTTCAATTAATGGCCCCATCTTCAATCTCTCTTTTTGTTTGCTTTTTTTTCTTATCCAGTAGCCACCTGTAGATGTTCCCGTGTGGGCTTCCGGATAGTAATGATTCTACTGCTTCTTTTGCTATTATTACATCTTCTATTCGTCCGACGACTGCGACTGTTTTTCCGTAGACACTTATTTTTGTATTTGTTATTTGTTCGACCATAGTTCTGCCTTTTCCTTTTGTCCCTATGACTCTTCCTCTTAGTCTGTCCATTTTCTTTTTGGATTTTCCTGAGAAGTCTTGTATGTTGACAATTTCAAGTAGCGTGTCTTCTTTTAGTAGTTTTTCTGCTATTTCTGGTGAGAATCCTCTGCCGATTGCTTGAACAACATCTTTCAGTACGTATAGTGTTACTGAGTCTTCGCCTTTTATTTCTACAAATCCTGTTTCAGAATCAACATCAATTTTTGTTTTTGTTTTTTTCTCTAGTCTTTTCTTGAACTTGCCATCTGTTCCAATTAAAACTCCTACTCGGTCCTTCGGTATTTTTATTTCTTGGATGTACATTTTGGGGGGCTGATTAGAATTCTTGTAGGTTTTCAACTTCCTTAAGAATTCCTTTTCTTTTTAAGTAATCGACCTGGGTAGGTCTGTATTTGAATATGACGTCTCCTTTATCATCTCCTCCGAATTCCCATGGCTCTATTAGTACTGTGTCTCCTTCTCTTACCCATAGTTTTCTTTTTAGTCTTCCAGGTATCCGGCATACTCTTGTTTTTCCGTCCAGGCATCTGACTCTCATTCGTGATCCGCCTAGTCTGGTTTCTACTATTCCTAGGGCCTGGTTTCCTCTTGGGAGCTTTACTCTTCTTAGTTCTAGCTGGGTTTGTGCTTCTTTGTCCAGCACTTCTTGCTTCTTTTTGTTCATATTTGCTTTAAAAATCAGGTTTATTTATAAACCTTTAGATTTAGGTCGGAATAGTATTGTTGCTCTATAGATGTCTTTGCTTGTTTGTCTGTCTTTGGTGTGGATTTTTTTTGTTATTTTTAGTTCTCCGCCGAAGTTTCTCTTTAGTTTTGCCCCTAGGGTTCTGGCAAATTTTTGAGAAGTTATGTACAGGTCAATTCCTGTTTTGAGGGTTACTATTTTTGTTATTGCTTCTTTTCTTTTTTTGCACTGGTTTTTTATGAATGCTATGATTTCCTCTGTTGGGGGTCTTAGTTGTATTATCGCTTCATAGTAATCTACATGTCTGTCTTCTGGTTTGCCCATGTGCTTTAGAAGATATTCTTTGTTTATATAATTATTCTTAAAGCTTTTTTATATTCCCTGCTGTTAAAAATCCTTGATTGTTTTGGTTGAAGCTTGTTACCCAGTATGAGCTTTGTTTTAGGAATTTTACTTTTGATCCGACTGTTAAATTGTCTTCTGGTTGTCCCAATACCCCTATTACATATTTTCCTTCTGGTGTTTCAACTGCGATTGTGCTTGTGCAGTCGTCTTTTTCTTCGACACCTAGTTTTTTTTCTAGTTTGCCGCATTCATTTGTTTTTTGTGTTAGTGCCCCTGTCAGTTCTACTTCTCCGTGAAGGTTGTAGTATGATGATACGCATGCTGTTCCTAATGCTCCCGCCCATAGTGCTATAAGTCCACATATTTTATCCATTTTCATTTCTCCCTTCACCTCTGGATTGCAAAAATTAATTGTTTATTTATAAATTTTATCTACATGAAGAATACTTGCGCGTGTGGAGTGCCGCCTATTTTTCTAATAGCGTCTTTTGTTATCATTTTTTCTTCTAATGCTAGTTTTATTGATTCTTCTCCGACTATGTTTATTGTTTTTGCGTTTTTCAATGCTTCAACTATTTCTTCTCTTGCTGCTTCTTCGCCTTTGTAGAATCTTTCTGACATTTCCAATTGTAGGTCGCCTTCTTCAAATGTTTTTCCAATTAGGTCAGAGTCGCATAGGCTTATTACTCCTTCTGAATGTATTTTTAGTTGTATCATATTTTTGCCTTTATTGGGTATTTTGCCCCACATGCTGTGCATTTTAGTATTAGGAACCCTTCTTCTCTTTTCATTTCTGTATCAGGTTTGCCGCATTGTGGGCATAGCACAAAGCTTTTTGCGTATTGTTCTATTTTTGAGTTTATCAGCACAGAGTTAAGTTTTCTTCCGAGGACTAGTCTTGGTCCGTCTATTTGTGCAGGAGTTGCTAGTTCTCTTTGGAGGTATTTGAGTAGGTGTTCTGGTTCCCTTCTGAGTGTGTTTGCTATTGCTGTGAAGTTAGTTACTACTGTTTTGTTGCCTTGTAAGTGTCCTGTTACTTTTGGTATTTCAAATCTTTCTGATTTTAGGGCTCTTTCTGGCAGTTTGTCCCTTGCTCTTTTTAACATATTTTCGTAAGTTGCCATTATCTAGTAAGAATATGTGGTTTATTTATAAATGTTTAGCTAAGAATATCTAACTAATTTAAAATTAGAACAAAAATATTTAAACAGGCGGTTAATGTCACAAAAAGAATCTAAATGAATAAGTATTCTAAGCGAACAAGCAAAATGGTTGAAATAGGGATACCATTAGCAGTAGCATTTGGTATCTACTTCATACAGCAAATTGACAAAGATTATACTCATTATATAATTTACATAATAGTTGGTGTATGCATAATTGTAGGGTTATTGTACTTTATTTTTAGATTTCTTGATAAACGAGAGGAAAGATGGGTTGATAATAGGAAATTACATAATCAACATATTACTGAGATTAAGGATCTTAAAATTAGGATCAAAAATCAAGAAGATAGCATAAACCTACTAAAACAAGATATGGCTATGAATAATAAAATTAATAAACTTGAAAATAGAATAAGTTACATAGAAGGTAAAAAAGATGGAAACCGACACAAATAAAAAAGGACAAGCAGAACTTGCCATGATTAAAGGATTAGTATTAGCGTTAGTTGTCCTAGTGGGATTTGTAATGTTGAATGTGTTAAAAATTTTGTAAACAAAATTATGAAATGAGTTTAATAAATCCGTGTTTAAGTTGGAATGCTTCTCCTTCCCTTATTAGCTCGTTTATTGCTGCCTCAGCTTCAGATTCTTGAACTCCTGAGTTTTTTATGACTACTGATATTTCTGCTCCGTTTGATGTGTCGTTTGCTTCTATTGCTTGTAGTATTCTTTCTCTTACTGCTAGTGCTACGCCTGCTACCGGTTCGTCTGGTATTTCTTCAATGAGTTCTTCTTTTATTTTTTGAGGTTCAGTTATTATTTCTTTTACTGGAGGTGCTTTTCCGAATTCTTTTTTTAGTTCTTTTAGTCTGAGTTCCATCCAGTCTATTGCTACGGGTTTTATTATTTCTGGTCTTATGAAGATTTCTGTGTTTGTTTCATTGGTGTTTATTCTGCCTATTACTAAGACTATTTCTCCGATATGTAAATTGGCTAGTTGTTTTACATCTTCGTTCCATGCTTTTAGTCTTATTTGTGACGAACTGTCATCCAAGGTTATCATTGCATAGTTTCCTATTTCGTTGATGTAAGAGGATATTACCCCCGCTATGATGTTTACTCTTATTGCTTCTTTTCCCCTAATAGTATAGTATTTGAATCCTTGTTCATTCGTTTTTTGTTCTGCGTTCAGCATATCTGCTATCCAGAACTTTTTTGCAGGTTGCCTTTTTTGTATGATTGCCATTTTAGATTTTTTGTATGAATCCTTTTTTAGGTTCAAATACATCTCCGTTGCGTTTAAGTTTTTCTACAGCTTCTTCTATTTCTTGTTCTTTCAAGCCTCTTGTTATTGCTTCTTTCATTAGTTCTT
>JAHISS010000102.1 GCA_018817905.1 Nanobdellota archaeon | reverse complement strand
CAAATGGAAACATTAGCTAGGTCTGCCGGACAAATAGGGATGATTTCATTAGCAAGGGAACTCTAAAGGAACTAGTTTTGTTATTTAATTTTTGTTAAACCCAAAGTTTTAAATAATCTTCTTATTTTAATTAAACATGAACAATAAATCATATGATAAGTTTTTCATGAACTTTGCTAATGAAACGCGGCAGAGGATAATCATGAGTTTGATGGAAAGGGACATGAGCGTTGGAGAGATAACTGCGGAAATTGGCGAGGAGCAGAGCAATGTTTCGCATCATCTTGCGCATTTGATAAAGTGCAGAATCTTGCGGGTCAAGAAGCAAGGGCAGAAAAGAATCTATACTGTGAACAAACGGACTGTCAAGCCGATGCTGGCTCTTGTTGAAAAACACATGAGCGGAAATTGCAGCGGCTGCCCAATGTCAAAAAGTTGTTCTGGAGGTTAAAATGAAAGTTTATTTAGATAATGGGGCGACGACGCAGGTTGATGAGAAAGTTAAAACAGCGATGGAAAAATATTTTAGCGAGAGTTATGGTAACCCGAGTTCGCTTCACGGTTTTGGCGTTGAAGCAAAAATTGTTTTGGAAAAAGCAAGAAGAGTTATCGCTGATTCGATTAATGCGTTTCCAGAAGAAATCTTTTTCACGTCAGGCGGGACAGAAGCGAATAACTGGGCGCTGAAAGGACTTGCTTTTGCAAATCGTGGCAAAGGGAACCATATCGTAACGACAAAAGTTGAACACAAATCTGTTTTAGAAAGTTGTAAGTGGCTTAAGAGAAATGGCTTTAGAGTTAGTTATGTTGGCGTGGACAGCGAGGGATTTGTGAAGTTGTCTGAATTGGAAAGAGAAATAACTGACGAGACTATTTTAGTTTCTATAATCCACGGAAACAATGAAATCGGAACGATAAATAATCTGGAAAAAGTTGGAGAGGTTTGCAGGAAGAGGCAGGTTTATTTTCACAGCGACGCGTGCCAGAGTTTTACAAAGACAGAGCTTGATGTTAAGAAAATGAATTTGGATTTGGTTAGTTTAAACTCGCACAAAATTCACGGGCCAAAAGGTGTTGGGGTTTTGTATGCTAGCGGAGAAGTTAAACTGGATGAATGGCAGCATGGCGGCGGGCAGGAAAAAGGCATGAGATCTGGAACGGAAAACATTTCAGGGATTGTCGGATTTGTTGAAGCGGTGAAGTTGGCTTTGAATGAGGAACATATTTTGAAAATGGAAAAGTTAAGAAATAAGTTAATTGAAAAAGTCTTGGAAATTCCCAATGTTAAGTTGAACGGGCCTGTCGGAGATAAACGGCTTTGCAATAATGTTAACTTTTCTTTCAGGTTTATCGAAGGGGAAGCGATTGTTGGGATGCTTGATTTGTTAGGAGTTTGCGCTTCAACTGGAAGTGCATGCGCTGAAAAAACTTTAGAGCCAAGTTATGTTCTGAAGGCGATTGGACTTGACGATGAAAATGCAAACGGAAGTTTGCGTTTGAGTTTGAGCAGATTTACAAATGACATGGAAGTTGATTATTTGTTAAGAGTTTTGCCGAAAGTTGTTTCAAGGCTGAGGGAGATTTCTCCTTTTGGCGAGGAGGAATGTCTCCAATGATTTTTCACGACTTTGGAATTCATATTCCCGCTATCATTTCGCCTATGGCGAAAAACCCGCCCTTGCCACCCCCCTCCACCCCCCAAGATTTAGAAATCCCGAAGTCGTTTATAGTTTGGAGACATTATAAGGAGGAAAAATGTATTCAGAAAAGTTAATTGAGAAATTTAAAAATCCAAAGTTTGTTGGAAAAATAAAAGATGCAGATGCAGTTGGCGAAGAAGGAAATTTCAAGTGCGGTGATGTGATGAAAATTTATTTGAAAATCAAGGATGAAAAAATTAAAGACATAAAGTTTGAAACCTATGGTTGTGTTGCTGCTATTGCGTCGAGTGAAATGATGTGTGAGTTGGTTAATGGGAAAACTTTGGACGAAGCTTATCAGATGAGCCACAAGGAAATTGTTAAAGCGCTTGGGGAAATGCCGGCTGTTAAAGTTCATTGTTCGATTTTGGGGACGAGGGCTTTGAGGAATGCGATTGATGAATTTAGGAAGAAGTAGTTATTTTTTTGCTAATTTCCACATTGTTTCAAAGTATGATTTCATTTCATTTGCAATATTTTTACTTTTCACTTCAATAACATAAGGAATTTCATTTTCTTCAAAGAAAAACCCGATGAAGTTATTTGTAATAAACGTTGTAACTTTAGAAGGGACTTTTGATAAAAATCTATTTTCTCCGAATTTATCATAATGTTTAACAAACTTTGAATTTTTATATTTTGATGACCAGATCCCTTTGAATATTCCATATTTTTTTGGTTTGAGTTTTTGAATCTCATTAATTATTTTTTCTAGAAATAAAAGGGAAGATTCTTTTTCTGGAACACTATTGCCGATCATATATAGTTCATCGATTTGTTTTCTTTTGATTATATCAATCAATTCAAAGTTGTATTGTTTTTGTCCAAGTGTTCCTTCAAGAATTCTTGTTTCAGGTTTATCACTTTTAATTTGGTTTAATTTAGGTATTAGCGAAACGAGAATATCTTCCTTTGATTTTAATTTTGACACAACCGAACTTATTTCATTTGGTTTGAAAAACGATGTTTTGCCTATTTTTGATTGCGTAACAAATCCTTTTTCAACTAACCTATTTAATATTTCGTAAGTTGTTGACCTAAAGAGACTTAGTTGTTTAGCAATTTCATAAGCAGTTAGTTTATTTTTCCCTACTAAACAGAGGAATACTTCTGCTTCTTTGTTCTTCAACCCAAAATCCACAAGACATTTCAATATTTCTTCTTGCATTTTTCATTATATCAAAATGGTAGTATTTTTTAGACTATTTATGTTTTTATATTGCTGAGAAGTTAGTTTATAATGGATTTAAGGCCGATTACAGAATCTATCGCAAGTGAAAGTCTAGTGGACAGAGTTAAATTATTTGAAAGTACGGAATCGATGCAAGGAGAGGACTTCAACAATAAGCGAAAAAATGATGTTCTTCTTTATCTTGGATGTTTGGGTTTAACATTCGATGTTCATAAATATGAAACAGGAGAAAATATAATTGCTTCTGTTGGGAAGCCCCCGTATATTGGAGTTGGAAGCCATTTTGATGTTGTGCCTGGAAGCCCCGGAGCAAATGATAATGCTTCTGCAATGGCTGTTACCATTGATGTTTTAAGAAGATTTAAAGATAGCCCTTTAGAAAATATTGGAGTAAGAGGTTTCTTCTTTGATGAAGAGGAAAATAGATTAAGGGGTTCTCGTGCTTATGTTCGTGAAAGAGGAATAGATGACTTGGTTGGAGTATATAATATGGAGCTTGTTGGTTCTGGGGAGAATCTTGCTTTCTGGGCTGAGAATGAAGTTCATGATGGGACATTATTAAAGACAATTGAACAATGTGCAAAAAATCAAGGAGTTCAAACATACAGGTTTCCAAGTATTTCAAGATTTTTGATGAATTCAGGAGACCACGAAAGTTTTATTGAAGCGGGATTTCCCGAAGCTTTTTGTATAACTGCAGTTTCTAATAAAGATATTGAATTAGCAAGAAAATATGGGTTAATAGGAGGTACAAAACCTTCTTTGTTGGGGCTTGCTCAATTGGCTTTAACTGGTGGAGCAAACATTTTGTTTTCTTCTGATTTGTTTAAACATTATCACCAACCGACTGATATTTCAGAACATTTAGACTGTAAAACATTGCAAAGAGTTTCGGATTTGTTACGTGATTCTATTTTGGAAATCGATAGAAATTTCAAATGAAAAGATGCGCCTGGAAATGTAAAAGTAATTTTCTAATGCTATAAAAAACAAATAGATTAACGCATAAATTATTATAACTTCATTTATCTTTTTTTTGAGATGATATTCGAGTTAATCCTTGCACTTTTAATTGGCGTGGCAGCAGGAACTCTGACAGGCCTCTGACCTACACACACCACGACGAAATAGCTAATTCTTTATAATGGTAGACTTGAGGGCTACCGAATATAAAAATAAGAGAAACTTAAAATGTACATGGCAAAAAACAAAGACAAGATCTTCATCAACACTCAGATAAGGGAGAAAGGTAAAAAGATCAACATCTTCGACAAAGTAAATCAAATTAAAAAAGACTTAAAGGGTCTTCTTCCAGAAATCGAGGAAGATAAGATTATCCCTATGTTCTCCCATGTTAGAAATTTCTTTTATGGAAAATTACAT
>JAHISS010000101.1 GCA_018817905.1 Nanobdellota archaeon | reverse complement strand
TTTTCCGGTAAGAGTAAATCTAAAACCTCTTTTTCTGACATCTTTCGATTTACAATTCAAACATTTAATGGACATTTTCTTACCTCCTTTGATTAAAAAAACAAGACGGCTATATAAATGTGACGTTAACTATACAATATCTAAGTGTAGTTAATTTTATATACTGTTTGATTGTTGGGTTTTTATGATAGTTGAAGTTGAATTGAATAGAGCATGGGTAAGTATTTCTGAAAGGAATATGAGCGATTAGAAAAAGGTCTTTTCAAAAGTGGTTTGAAAGCAGAATTTATTCCATTAGAAAGATTAGAGAATCCAAGGGAGGTAGTTCATATTTCTTCTGCTAATGGACTACCTTTTGATCCTTCAGTTGCATATCAGATTATTACTTCGAGAGGTCATTCTATTTATCGTTCTAGTATTTTAAGATAAGAAAAACATTTAAACAGTCTTTTTTCTATTGATAGTAAAGCCCTGTAGTCTAGGTCGGATCGATATCCTCGCGCGACTACAGAGCATCAGCAGAAAAAGATTAGCCCTGTAGTCTAGAGGTCAAGGATATGGGACTCTGGCTCCCATGACCCAGGTTCGAATCCTGGCAGGGCTATTGGAACCTAGAACATCCTCGCTCGACTCGGACATACAGGATCGAATCCTGGTAGAGCTATTTGGAAAAATGAAATTTTTCATAATTCACGGTTCATATGGAAGTCCCAAAGAAAATTGGTTTCCTTGGCTAAAAGAAAGATTAGAAGAAGAGGGAAACAATGTTTTTGTCCCAGAGTTTCCCACGCCCAATAACCAAAGCTTGGATAATTGGATGAAAGTATTTGATGACTTTTATTCAAGTGAGGTTGGTGAAGATTCTATATTTATCGGGCATAGTTTGGGACCTGCATTTATTTTATCAATATTAGAAAGATTAAATATAAAGGTGAAAGCGTGTTTCTTTGTATCTGGTTTTTTGGGTTTACTAGGTAATCCAGAATTTGACGAGGTAAATAAAACATTCATTGCTAAAGAATTTGACTGGGAGAGGATAAGGAAAAATTGTGAGAATTTTTATGTTTATCATTCGGATAATGATCCTTATGTTTCGTTAGAAAAAGCAAAAGAACTTGCTGAGAAACTTGGCACAGAAGTTATTATCGTCAAAAACGCTGGACACTTTAATGAAAGTTCTGGATATCTTAAATTTGAGTTGTTGTTGAAGGATATTGAAATAAAATGTGGCAAGCGTTAGATTTATATTCTAAGGTTTCCTTGCACTATTATGGAAATCGGAGTTGTAAGCAACTACTTTGAGCATGTTGGTGCAGCAGCTGTTAAGTTGAAAAAGGGTTTGAAAGTTGGCGACAAGATTCAAATCAAAGGCGGTGAGACGGACTTTGAGCAAGAAATTGCGGAAATGCAATTGGACCGCGAGGATGTGGGGAAGGCGAAGGCTGGCGACGAGATTGGAATAAAAGTTGCGGAGAAAGTTAGGAAAGGATATAAGGTCTTTAAGATTAAGTAAAAATCTTGTGGGAATTTTATTCAGCCCTGTAATTGTCGACGCGATTGGGAATTTATTTTTCCAAACCAAAAACTTTAAATACCTTCTAAAACAAAAGTAAAACAATGGCAAAGACAAAACCAGTAATTAATGTTGCATTTGTAGGTCACGTAGACCACGGAAAGAGTACGACAATCGGACATCTGATGTTCAAGTGTGGTAATCTTCCACAGCAGAAGCTGGATAAGTTGAGAGCAGAAGCAGAGAAGCACGGAAAGATTGGATTTGAGTTTGCTTACTACATGGACAGGTTTAAGGAAGAAAGAGAAAGAGGAGTTACAATTGATTTGTCTTATGAAAAATTGATTACGCAGAAATTTGAAGTTACAATTATTGACGCTCCTGGACACAGAGACTTTGTCAAGAACATGATTACTGGAGCTTCGCAGGCAGATTCTGCATTCTTGTGTGTTGCAGCTAAGGAAGGCGTGCAGCCGCAGACTAAAGAACATGTTTGGCTTTTGAAGACAATGGGCGTCGGAGACCTTGCAGTCCTTATCAATAAGATGGACACAGTTGAATACAAGGAAGCTGCTTATGAAAAAGTGAAGAAAGATGTTTCTGATATAATCAAGCAAGCAGGTTACAAACCAGATGAGATTAACTTTATTCCATGTTCTGGATTGAAGGGCGATAATTTGAAAGAGAAATCAGACAACTTGCCTTGGTACAAAGGTCCAAGTGTTCTTGATCAGTTTGATTTGTTCAAGCTGCCTGAAAAACCAACTGAATTGCCTTTGAGAATGCCTGTTCAAGATGCTTATGAAATTAAGGGAATTGGAACTGTTCCGGTAGGAAAGATTGAAACAGGCGTGATGAAACCAGGGCAGAAAATAGTTGTTTTGCCAGGAAGAACTGGAACTGGAATTCAAGGCGAGGTAAAGACAGTTGAAATGCATCATGAGGCGCTTCCATTTGCAGAGCCAGGAGATAATGTTGGTGTTAACCTTAGGGGAATTGGCAAGAAAGATATTGCAAGAGGCGATGTAATTTGCGACGCTGCTAAGCCGATGAAAGTAGTTGAGGAATTCACTGCGCAAATTGCGATAATTTCCCCGCTTGGAGTTATTGCTGTTGGTTACACTCCGGTTTTCCATGTTCATACAGCTCAAGTTCCTTGTAAGTTTATTGAGTTAATTAGTAAAACTGCTCCTGATGGAACAAAGACAGATAAACCGGACTTTTTGAAAGTTGGAGATGTTGCTAGAGTAAAAATCAAGCCAATGGGCAATCTTGTTTTAGAAACACAAGGCGATAACCCCCATATGTCCCGCTTTGCAATCAGAGACGCTGGAACAACTGTTGCTGCTGGTGTTTGTATTGAATTGAAGGCGAAGACTGAGCTGAAGGCTAAGGCTTGATTGGAAAGCAAAAGAATTTAAACTTCTGTATATTTAATTGAATATGAAAGATAATTTATTGGCTGAAGAAATAGAAACTTATGAAAAACATAAAAGTGAGCTGCTTAAAGAGCATAGTGGGGAATATGTTCTGATAAGGGGAAATGAAGTAGTTAATACATTTGAGTCTCAAAAAGATGCGATTAAAATAGGAATAGAAAAATTTGGTAATACTCCTTTCTTAGTTAAAAAAATACTTGAGGTGGATGAAAAACAAAACTTTACTTCTAACTTAATTAAAATTAGTGCACCATGCCTTCGGTAACAATTGGTCCAGGGGATCTAAATCTGCAAGAAGATGGCCCATTAGTGGAAGTTCTTTTTTTAATATCTTCTGAGTTGGAAGAGAGATATAGAAAGGAGAAAAAGGAAATTCCTGAACCTGTGGTAGTTAAAGCTTTGATTGATACTGGTGCTTCAATGTGTCTTATTCAGGAAGACATCCCGAAGAAGTTAGGGTTGGAACCTGTTGGCACTACAAAAATATGCACCCCTTCTTCTAAAGATCACGCGTGTTACCAGTATTTTATGCGAATGGCCATACCTTCTCATAATCTTACATATCACGGAGTGTTCATAGCTTCTCCTCTTCAAGGGCAGGAGATAGACTGTTTGATTGGAAGAGATTTGCTAAAGGATGGGATTTTAATTTATCTTGGTAATGCTAATCAGTTCACGCTTTCGTTGTTATGATTTATTCTGGTTTTGTATTATCAAGCAGATAAAAATAATCCTTTCTTTAAACGAATGCTCTATCTTAATTTGGATTTGATTGGGAAAACTATCGGAAACATGGATGATAATTGTAATGAGAAGAAGGAGATTGTTTTGATGGCTTAGATCAAGGGATACTGTCCAATTAACGTCAGATTTATATAATCTGATAGATTAACCTTCTGATAAGGAGGTATGTTCTATGAAAACAAAATGCCAATTTTGTAAGAAATTGTCTGCGGTAAAACAAGGTTATAGAAAAAACAAAGTTG
>JAHISS010000100.1 GCA_018817905.1 Nanobdellota archaeon | reverse complement strand
CTTTCTTTTTCATGAATATGTCCATGAACATTAATGCAATCTTTAGGAATTTCTTTCTTTGGAATTGGCCTGTGACTAAAAATAATATTTCCTATCTGCAATGAGTCTCTCACAACAATAAATTCTTTGATAACCTTATCATGATTTCCTTTAATTAAGATAATGGTTCCATTAAGTTTTTCTCTTGTTTCCTTAACTTGCTCTTTTGTTCCTAATGCAAAATCTCCAAGATGAATAACTAAACCATCCTTCCCAACCTTCTTATTCCATTTTTCTATCATGACCTTGTCCATTTCCTCAACTGTCTTGAATGGTCTGTTACAATATTCAATTATATTCTTATGATGGAAGTGATGATCTGCTGTTATGAAGATTTTCATTTTTTCTTTGTTCTTTTTATTTTATCTTTTACTCTCTCAAACAAACGAAAAAGTAGTCAAAGGTATGAAAATTACATTATCTTGCTTAGTTATTTTTTGAACATTTGAAACAACTATCCCATATTTTGACTTATATCTATTAATCGAATTTCTTACTTGTGATTTATCTTTTTTTCCGATTCCTATCTCTAAGGGAATAATGTTTTCTTCAGCATCTTGTAACAAAAAGTCGGCTCCATTTGGCTCTGAATCATAAAACATTCCAACTGGTAAATTAACAGTTTCCTTCATTCTGAAGAAATAAGAAGCAGCCATATTTTCTGCTAAAACTCCCAACATTTCTCTATCTCTTGGATTATACGCTCCAAGCTTAAATCTAATAGCAGCAATTATTGAAGAAGAAAGAAAATAATATTTCCATGGCTTTCTTACAACTTTCCCAGCACCACCATATGGTTTCACACTAAATATCAAATGTGTTTTTTCCAAAACCTCCAAAATATTTCTAACAGTATTCGGAGATATTTTTAATCTGTCTGAAAGTTTTGCATCAGAAGTTCCTCCAGGTTTTTGCAATGCCAGGAAGGTCAATATTCTAGAGATAACATTTCTTGTATCTGTACTAAATGCTTGAATTGAAAACACGTCTTTTTCAATAACCCTATCAATCATACTAAAAAGTCTTTCATGTACTTCAATCTGTGACATCTGTAACCCAATTGGAAATCCTATGCAGCAAAGAAAATCTTCCCATTCCTTATCTATGGGCCTTCCTACCTTAACCAAATTCCTATTTAATTCTGCCTCTTTCCTTTGCGCATTTTCAACTGCTGCATCATCTCCTTTAAAAATAAGCTCCCTAATTCCCTCTGCCATGCCCTTAGGCGGATAAACATTATGTCTTAACGAAATATACTCTCCAAAATTAAGTGGAAAAACAATCTCTTTTTTTGTTCTTCTTGCAGCATCAACACTTAATTCTAAATTCAATGCAGATGATCCAGTAAATATCAAAAATATCTTTTTTGTTTTATCAAAAATAATCTTCGCAGCCTCGCTCCACTTAGGATCAAAATGAGATTCATCAATAAAAATAAAAATTTCTTTATCCAAAGAAGTGAAAGTTGTTTTGTGAATCTCTTTAATAAAAACATCAATCACTTCTAAAATCCCCCTTCCTAAATAAGCTTTAAGTTCATCTGTAGAAAAATATAATATCCTATCCTGCTCTATTTTTTTAACTTCTTTCAAATACTTGTATAACTGAAAAAGAAGAGTGGTTTTTCCAACACCTCTTAATCCAGGCAAGATTATCAATCTATTTGAAATCTTTCCACCCATCCCTTCACCCAATAAAAAATCATCTACATGCATCTTTAATCTTGAATAAACTCTTCTATGGGGAAGATAACTACCTTTAACTTTAAGCTGATTTTCAACAAACTGCGGAGCTTCAGCTAATTTTCCAAAAACATAATTTATCAGCTGTTCTTTATTTTGTTCATCTTCTACTGCCATTTTCCTTATACTTTTAATGATATAAGCATTTATAAAGCTTTGTATACTTCAGAGTATAAGAAAATTCTCTAAAAATAGCCCATTATCTAACTGGATTTAGTGCATTTATTCTTTTTCTTTAAATCCGCTCTCAATTTTTCCTTTCTAATTTCCTCGTTAGACATCTCTATGAATTGGATTGTTGTTGGAGATCCTGTATTCTCCATAACTTGTTTTAAACCATACCCTCTTGCTTTTCCTTCCTTTCGATTTAATAAAGCCCACATGCTCATTTCTGTATTTCCAGCTATTATTTCTTTATCAATATTATGTTCTGCAATATCAAGTATCTGCTGACTTTCTTCATCAAGAACCTCTTTCATCTCTGGATTTCTTTTAAGATAAGAATAAATTGCTTGTCTTGTAACTCCTAATGCCCTTGCTACAACTGCTCCAACTCCTCCTGATCCCTTACATGCCACCCCAAAATTCTTCTTATTTATTCTTGTCATTTGCTCTCAACTCTGAATTTTGGTAACTTTGGTAACATTTCCCTTGTAATCTCAATATTTAAACTCTTCAAAAACCCCTAAAATTCGCCCAAAATTTGTTGTTTTTGTCCATTTTGGTGCGTTTTGTTGTCGTTTTTAGTCTATTTTAAGTCTGTTTTTTAATGCTATTTTGCCTTCATCTGCTCTGTCTCAACACAAACATCCTTTTCAGAACTTTTAACATCTTTCTTCTTTGGCGTCAAAACTTCTTTCTCTGCTTTAATGCTATATTCTTTTTCAATTTCCTTACATCTCTGCTTTAGTTTCTTAATAATTGTCAGCTTTTGTTTTTCAATCTGCTGCATAGGT
>JAHISS010000016.1 GCA_018817905.1 Nanobdellota archaeon | reverse complement strand
TTTCGGATAATACAATCCTTACAGAAATGGCAAGATTTAAAAGCGAAATTTTGTTTGCTTTCGATAAGCCCCTATAGTCTAGCGGTTAAGGACACGGCCCTTTCGCGGCCGAAACCCGGGTTCGAATCCCGGTGGGGGCATAGAATTATTCAGGAATATTTATTAATCTCCCAGTTCTTTAATGTTCATGAAAAAAGGTGAAATCTTAGGAATAGTTTTAATTGTGGTTTTGGTTTTGGGGTTTGTTTATTTTTTTAATCCGAGCGGTGGAGATGTTCTTCTTGCGCCGTATGTGCCTCCGATTTTGTCGAATTGTTCAGACGAAGATGCAATTAAAGCAGTTTGGGATGAGGCGTTTGGCGCTGGTTCTTCTGGGATAACCATTGTTACAAGCACTTCAAGTTCTCAAATTTGCGAGCATTATTTTGCTTATGATTTGGCTGATGGTTCCTTTCTTGGAGGAGTTAGTTCGGTTAGTGGTTCTGAAAACTTTACAAGAATTATTGCAGTAAGGGGAATGTTTTCTGGAGCGATAACTGTTGGGTTGAAAGCTTTGACAAGCGCTCAAGTGGGGAATAACCGGCACATAGATTTATTGAATTTAGCAGTTGGAGAGCCGTTGAAAAATGCAGAGCCAAGAAGTGTTGGAGATGTAATAATCTTTGAACAAGATGCAGTAGATGAGTTTAGTTCTATTTTTCCCATGGGAAATGCAAGCGGGTTTGCTAATGATTCAGATGCTGATTATTTTGAATTTTCTTATTTTTCTCCTGATGAAACTGTTGTTGGCGGCTGGAATTTTTCAACAGAGATTTCAATGGTTGGTGGAGTTCATGTTTATAATAAAACTTCTTATTTTGTGAGTTCAGAGACGAATGAGTTTTTTTGCACTCCTAATTGGACAACTCACAACACTTCTTGTGGAACGAGCGAGACATTTGTTATTTGGCATGAAGATTTGAATGATTGTCCTGGAGCAAGCAAGGCAAATGAAACTGGCTACTGTGATTACGACGGAAATGGTTTGATTGGAACAGAGAGCGAGATTACAGATGACCATTTAGATATTGAGCTTTACATTGACGATGACAGAGTTGATTCTTCTGAAAATTATTCAGGCACAGAGTTGGTGGAATTAATTGACGATGATGATGTTGTGCGCGTGGAATTTGACCACGATTTTTCTGCAGAGCCGTTGAATCTCAAACTTATTGAAGTAAAAATCCAAGGTTCGTCTTCTGATTTTGGTTACATAATTGTCAGTGGAATAGACGACGAAAAGGAAGTCAGAGTTGATAGGGTTGCAGGGTCTGGCGAGGTTTGTGTTGAAGACAAGGAGATAGATGACATCGGAGATATTGACGAGGATTGTGATACTTCTGGAGAATATTCTCTTAGCTGTCCTGGGAGCAAGAACAGTTTTGATTGTTCTATTTCTGGGGGCTTTTATATTGTTGATGATTTGGACCATTCTGGAGTTAGAGAACTTTTGGAAGATGACTATGTTCCTCCGATATGCATTCCTGACTGGAGCTGTAGCAGCTGGAGCGATTGCGTTAGTGGAGAGAAAACTCAAACTTGCACTGACTTGAATTATTGCGGCAATTTAACAGGGAAACCTGATGAAACAGATACTTGTGTTGTTCCTGGCTGTGTTCCTGACTGGAGCTGCGGAGATTGGGGTGATTGCTCTGGCGGAGAGAAAACCAGAACTTGCAGTGATTTGAATAATTGCGGAACAGCTTCGGGAAAGCCGGTTCAGACAAAAGATTGTGAGGGGTCATCTGTTTGGTTTATTGCTGGGATAATTGCTGCTGCGATTTTTATTCTTGGAGTTGTGGCTTTGTTAGTTAAATTGCTTTGGAAAGAAGATGAAAGACCATCAAGAGTTCAGCAGCAAGTTGTTCGACCGCAGGTGAGAAGACAGCCGCAAGGTTTTTACAGAAAAACTCATTATCTCATGTAACTGGTAGTGTATAATTCTTGGAAAAATAGATTCAATAATTTCCTCATCTCGCAGCCACGTATGGAATTAATAAAACACAATACTCCACACGTAACATGCTCTGCTCACGACCACGCACGTTATTGATTACAAAATACTCATGCGTAATACGTTCTGCTCGCAATCACGCGCCTTTGTTGATTTAAATTAGTGGCGCGTAATTGTTCGCCCCCCAAATTAATAATAAAATCAATCAAGAGCATAACATTGTTTGGATTTGTGATTGTAGTATACTAAAATTAGTTCGGTGTTTAATTTTTAGATACAACCAGACAATAGCCAAATTAATAATCGCTTTACTCCCAATCATGCACCCTTAATTGATTGAATCTAGTGGATGCATAATTGCTCGGCTCACAGGATTGATTGGATAATGATTATCAAAAAATATTTTTTGGTGGTTGGGGTGAGAGTTGGTGGGAAAATAATCTTGCTATTCTTCGAGTTGTAACAAAACGAATTAATAACTGTATACTACAATTTGGATTTGTGATGACTATTTGAGTTATTTAGAGTTAGGGCGGGTCATGTAGTTGTTTTCCCAGTTCTGGATAAAGTGTTCGTTGATTTTTATTTTTGTATTTTTTTGTTTTTTATTTGGGCTGCGGAAAATTGCGCCGAGGATTATGCCGAACGCCATGCCGGTGAGGTGGGCGATGTTTCCGGTGTTGTCAATTGGCTGGCCGGTTAGAAAACCGTAAGCGCCGATGAGGTCACCTGCAGCCCATAAAATTCCTGCGACGAACAAAGGCATTGGCATTCCAAAAGCCCAGACAGTTAGCAGAGGTCTTATTACGATTAACGCTCCGATGATTCCGAAGATTGCGCCAGATGCGCCGAGGGATGATGAGTAAAAGTTTATTGAAAGCAGGTTTGCGAGGATTCCGCTTACGAAGAAGATTAGGAGAAATCTTTTTCCTCCGATGAATTTTTCTAAAATGCTGCCGAAGAGCGCGAGGGCGAGCAAGTTGTAGAGCAGATGCACGATGTTTGCGTGGAGGAAAATTGAAGTTATGAAACGCCATGGCTGCGTCCATGCAGAAGAGTTTAGGACAAAGAGGTTTGTGAAAGATGGGATGAGGACTTGCGCTAAGAAAATTAGGATGATTATCAGTGAGAGTTTTATGGCTCGGAATTTCATAGTTAATGGAATATAATTAAATTAATAAATTGTTTGTATTTTGAAATATTAAATGGTTAGATTAAAACGTGGGGACAGAAGGTGGATGGGAGAGAGAGAAGAATTTCCCTATGCGCCGAATGAAAAGCCGTTGTGGCAGGTTCTTGCTGTGTTTGCTCGGAATTTAGAGCCAGAAGAAAGAAGAGAGTTGTATCAACATGTTATGGAAAACAAGAGGACTTCAAGTTGGATTCGCAGTTCTCCTGAAAGGGAAATTCCACATTATGCAGTTGTGTTCAGGGGAAATGCAAGGGCAACCCCGAGCGAGGTAAAAAATTTCCAGTTAAGAGTTTATCGGGCTCTTCCAGAGGATTTATGGCAAGAGCTTGGAAGCGAAGTGCAAGAAAGATTTGAACTTATGTTGGTTAAGCAAGAAAAAGCAAGGAAAGAGAACTGGCGTTCCAAGAGAAGGGTTGGGTAGGCGATAAATAATACAGTATCTCCGCATAGGCTTTTCAAATTTATTTTTTTACTCGCGACCACGTCCGTTAATCTTTTAATAATTACTCGGACGTAATGCGCTCGCCCACCCATCTCGCCAGGTGAGTTCAATTTCACGCAATTTTCGTGTTGAGTTTTTTGCTGCGCGAAATTGATTATTGCGTGCAAAAAATAAATCTGTGATTTTTCTTCTTGCGCGGAGATACTGAATAATAACCAAAAATCTTATAAACCTCCACAATTTCAGATAAACATGACAACTAAACTTTGGGGGTTTCCCCATTGGCAGAATAGGAAGTAATTTTTTTAGTTGTAACTTTAGTTCTGATTTGTTCGCGTCCCAATTCGCGGTCTCGCTCGAAAGTTGTGTCGGAAATTCTCTCGCGAAACGCGCTCACCCACCCAGCCTTGGTAGACTCAATTTGCCTCGCTTCGTTCAGCAAACCGGGCAATTTTTAGCGAACAATCCAGGTTTTTGCGATTATGCTTGTTTTTCAAATAAGTTTATATTCTCTGAAAGAGATAAAAATAAATATAACATGGCGGTTGTAGTTCAACGGTTAGAACGTGCGGTTGTGGTGAGTAAGGTCGTGAGCGGATTTAATCCACGCAATAACGAGCGAGCTTGCGAATTCCGTAAAACGAGAGTTCGATTCTCTCCTTCCGCTCTTTGGAGAAGAAAATGAAAATTGAAATAAACACAGTCAAGGGTTTTCAGGACTTTTTGCCACCAGAGTCGTTGAAGCGCGAGGCAGTTCGGAAAGTTGTTGAAAAATGGTTTAAGCGGTATGGGTTTTTGCCAGTTGAAACGCCGATTGTTGAATATGACGAACTGATGAAAGGCGACAGTTTGCCGAGCGAAGGCGAGGATGCTGCGGTTTCAGAAAGATTTAGATTGCAGGACAGAGGCGGGCGGAATTTAGGTCTGAGATATGAGTTTACTTTTCAGTTAGCGAGGATTTTTGATAAGAATCCAAACATTAAACTGCCTTTTAGGAGGTTTCAGATTGGCGAGGTTTTTCGGGATGAACCGGTTTCGCAGGTTAGGTTCAGGCAGTTTACGCAATGTGATGCAGATGTTATTGGTGACGAAAGCGCGAATGCAGACGCAGAGTGTTTGGCTTTGTTTGCAGAGATTTTGAAAGAGTTGAAAGTCAAGACAGAGATTCAGGTGAATAACCGGAAACTTTTGACTTCGATAATTGAAAGTGTGCAGATTAGCCGAGTTAAGAATGTGATGCGCGAGCTTGACAAGATTGAAAAAGTGGGTTTTGACGAGGTGAAGTCGAATTTGCGGAAATGGGCTGGCTTGAATCAGATAGTTACGATGTTTAAGATTTTTGAAAAAGATATGGATTTTTTTAGGAAGAACGCTTTTCAGGGAGTTGACGAGATTGAAGAGCTGATTGAGACGTGCAAGCAATATGGTTTGAAAGTTAAGTTTAATCCTTTTCTTGTTCGCGGTTTGGGTTATTACACTGGAAATATTTTTGAGATTCGGGAAGCTGGGGGGAAGAATTCTATTGCTGGCGGAGGAAGGTATGACAAGACAGTTGGAAAATATCTTACGAAAAATATTCCAGCTGTTGGGATTTCTTTTGGTTTGGAAAGACTGACAGAACTGGCAGATGTGAAGGTTGGGAGATGTCCAGAGGTTTTGGTTTTATCAATCAGCCAGGATTTAATTGCAATGAAGCTGGCGCAGAAGTTGAGAAAGGAAGGTGTTTCCTGCGTTGTTGATTTTAGAAAGCCAGGGAAGGCGCTGGAGTATGCAAATGCTTTGGGAATTCCGAATGTTGTTTTTGTCGGGGAAGAAGAAGTTGGAAAGAAAAAGTATAAATTAAAGAATATGCGCAGCGGGAAGGAACAACTATTGGGAGAAGGGCAGTTGATGAAGAAAGTTTGTGGTGTAAGATAATGTATGAAACAAAAAGAAAATAAATCAGCATTTTTGAAAGCATTTTGGGATACTCCTCAATTAAGAGTTTTAGATTTCTTAGTTCATAATTACTTTTTTGATTATCCTCTGACCGAAATAGCTAGAGAGTCTAATGTGGGTTACAGTTCGTTACAGAAGATTTTTCCTCAGATGATTAAAATCGGAATTCTTAAAAAAACCCGGAAAGTCGGAAAGTCGGATTATTATCAGGCAGATAAAGACAATTCTTTCTTTAAGCGAATGATATACCTTAATTTGGATTTGATTGGGAGGACTATTGAAAATATGGATGATGAGGGGAATGAGGAGAAAGAGATTGTTTTGAGGGCTTAGTTTTTTTGTTGATGTGTGGGGGAATGGGGAGTGAATTAGGGAGGGGTGGAAATAATTAATGTAAAAAAATCCTGTGGGACGGTGGGTGGATACTGTCAACTATTCGTCATCTCTGTGTTTTGTCCAATATTTTATGAGATTAAATAGTTTCATCCTTCCAAGTTTCAAGTCAACGCCTGCCTTTTCAGCTGGCGTTTTTCCTCCAAGTTCTTGATGAGGATTTACAA
>JAHISS010000099.1 GCA_018817905.1 Nanobdellota archaeon | reverse complement strand
TTATAAATCCACACCAAGAACTTGAAGGAAAAACGCCTGCAGAAATGGCAGGAATAATTCTTCCTTTGAAAAGAAACAAACTATTGAACCTTATCAGATTCCTAGCCAAATCGGGGAGATGACGATAAGGTTACAGCATCCTTACTATTCCATGTTAGTAAAAATTCTCGGGAAAGTTTAAATAATCTTGAATTTTGATAATGACATGGAAAAAGGACAATCAACGGGGCTTATTGTCGTTTTTGTTATTATACTATTGGGTATTGCAATTCTTTTCTTTTATCTTGATTCTCAACCAAACCCTAAACCCTCGCCTCCAGATAATGATAAAGAGGAGAATATAGACAGTTCTCCAGATAACGAATTTGAACCGCTATCGGATGAACAAGACCCTGATAATGATGGCTTAAATACAAAATATGAAAAAGAAATCGGAACAGACCCTAATAATCCAGATACAGATAATGATGGGCTTGATGATGGAAAAGAAGTTGAATTAGGAAGCAGTCCAGTGGACGCCGATACAGATGGTGATGGACTAACTGACAAAAAAGAATACGGGTTAGGAACAAGTTTAACATCAAGCGATACAGATGGTGATGGATTGGAAGACGGAAAAGAATTTAATTTGGGTTCTGACCCATTAGATTCAGATACAGATAAGGATGGTTTAAATGATAAGTATGAATTTTATAATTCGGGAACAGACTTATTAAGATATGATACTGATGGTGATGGCTTAGGAGATGGAGCCGAGATAAATACTTATGAAACAAGTCCGACAGATTCAGACTCTGACAATGACGGATTAAATGACAGAGATGAAATAGAAAGAAGTTGTAATCCCCTCAAGACAGATACTGATGGAGATGGCTATTCAGATTATTTTGATTTATTTTGTTATAAAGATGCCAAGATAAAAATAGAATTTACTTATCTTTTAATGGATGAAGTGTCTGATAGTGGTGATCCCTATATCAAATGTTACATTCAAAAAAGTGGGAACTGGGGGGAAGCTTACAAAAGCAATACATTTAATGACCAAAGAGAAAAATATAACCCTTATTCAACTAGTTGGGTAAATGTCCCCGATAATAAAAAAGAAGTGCATATCAAAGTGGAAGTGTGGGATTATGATTTTTGGGGATCCGATGATAAAGCTGATATTAATCCAAGTATAGAAACAGGAGGATATTCGTTTAAGTATGATATAACCTCTGGCTCTTTAGAAAAACAAATAAATGGGAACGATGACGACATGAGCGAATTTGATGCTGTTTTAAGATTTAAAGTTGAGACATCATAAAACTAAAATTTTCACTACTAAACAAAAAAAGACACTCAACTATTCTTAAACTTCAACCAAAATTTAACCCATTACTATAATAATTTGGTGATTATAGCATTTCAGCACCAAAAAAGCTAATAACATGGCAAAACTACGACGACAAGCATGATAAGAGGTATTGCACGCAAGTTTTTCGAAGGCAAAAAGTGTTTGTTTTGTGATAATTATGGATTGTATAGACTCGCCGATAAGCGAGTCAAGTGTAAACATTGCAATAAATATTATTCAATCAAAAAACTCAAAAGAGATTTGAAGATTCTTTATTATTTTTATCTAGAAGTATCAGCAAAGAAGACTGCTGGTGAGATGAATTTAGATTATGGAGTTGTTCACAGAAAGTTCATGCAATTCAGAAAAAGCATTGCAGATTACTGCAATACGGAAGCAAAAAAATTAAATGGAAAATTAGAAATGGATGAAAGTTATTTCGGCGGAAAGAGAAAAGGAAATAGAGGAAGAGGAGCAAACAATAAAGCAATAGTTTTCGGAATCCTCGAGAGAAAAGGCAGGGTTCACACAGTTATCGTGCCAAATGTTTCTAAAGAAACATTAATGAAAGAGATAGAAAATAAAACACTGAAAGGGTCAGTGTTTTACACTGATGGATGGAAAAGTTATAACAGTTTACATCAGTTCGGAAAGCACAGCGTCATCAAGCATAGTGAAGATGAATTTGCGAAAGATGATAATCACATTAATGGGATTGAAGGATTCTGGAGTTACGCAAAAGAAAGGTTCCATAAATATCATGGAATCAAGAAAAATAATTATCCATTCTATCTAAAAGAGATGGAATTCAGATTTAATAACAGAAACGAAAGTGTTTTTAACTTGTTATTTGATACATGTGTAAGGAGGCGAGTTTAGTGCGGAATAACACTAATCACCAATAATTTTATAGAAAAAACTTATAAACAAAACTGTCTAATCAAACCTATGTGTGGGTATCAGTGGATTCTGACAATCTTCGTCGCAGGAGGTTTGTTCGGGTTCAATTCCCGATGCCCACACAGGGCATAATAAAAGTTCAGACTTCTAAACTTTTTATTCAATTATCTTAAAATACTAGATTATTTAAACTTTGCTAAAATAAATTTTTTCCCAAAATCCCCCACCTAATCCCCGACCTCTCGCAAATCCTACACCTCTAAAATTCCCGCTTTATTGGTTTGCAAAACAAACTGTTTTTTATTATCTCCCTAAATTCCTTATGGGTCATCTCCTTAAGATTTAACTCTTTTCCAATCTTCTGCATTTTATCATAACAGATTCTTCCATAATTCTCAGATTCTAAATCTATCCTGCCGCGTCTATAACAAAAATTTCCAAAATACCAGTTTATCAAATGCTCAATCTTTGCCTTTGGTTTTACCATTCCAATTTTCTCAACATTTCATTAATTACTTTTTTCTTATAAAAATTTGTATATCCAACAATATATCTGCACAGGAATAAAGATCGCAAATTTGTTTTTTGCACACAATAATCATTTTCGCGCAACAAAAAAACTCAGCATCGAAAATTGCGCGAAAATGAACTCACTGGGCTGGGTGGGAGGGCGCAAGAAATAAATTTGAAAAGCCTAGGTGGAAATACTGAACCAAAAAATAAGTTATTCAATCTCTTCCAGCACCATCAACGTTTGTGTTTTGTCAATACCTTTAATCGTTCTTATTTCTTTGGTAATTAATTCGTTCAAAAAATGCATGTCCTTTGCTCTGATTGTAGCGATAATGTCCATCGCGCCTGTGACGATATCAACAGATTCTACTCCATCGATGGATTTTACATGCTTCCCGATTTCACTTTGTGACGAAGCACCTTGATTGACGGTTACTAAAATAAACGCCTTCAGCGGTTTTCCGATTTTTTCATAATCAACATTAACCGTATAATTTTTTATTACACCTTCTTTGTTCAATTTCTTAATTCTATTATGAACTGTCGTTATTGGTATCCTCGTCTTCTTAGAAATCTGGCTTGTTGTAAGGTCTGCTTTTTCTTTCAGTATTTCAAGTATCTTTTTGTCTTTTTCATCAAGATTCATATAATGAAAAGATATTCCATATTGGTGATTATAGCATTTCAGCACCAAAAAACTGATATCAAAATCAAATACTATGTTTACAGAGCTTAACAACATGAAACTTAGCCTTTTCCGTTTATTAATATTTGTCAGACATTGCATGCAAGTAGAAAGTGATGTATTTG